>DAHXMN010000192.1 GCA_027371725.1 Candidatus Woesearchaeota archaeon
TGCCAGCTCGACGCCACCGATCCCGACGGCGCGAACCTCACCTTCTTCGCCATCCCGCAGCCGCCGGACAACGTCTCCGTCTTCAACGTCTCCGCTGCCGGGCTGATCAACTTCACGCCGAACCAGAGCGACGTCGGCAACCATTCCGTCCTGCTCGGCGTGGACGACAACAGCGGCTGCCAGAACGCGTACGCCTACGACCTCTTCAACTACACGGTCGCGAACGTCAACGACCCGCCGTACCTCGTCCGCCCCATCCCGGACCAGAACTTCTCCGTGAACACCACGCTGATCGCCTTCTTCCTCAACGACTACTTCGCCGACCCGGACGGCGACCCGATGACGTTCACCATCCTCCCGAGCCTCTCCTCGGTCCAGATCAACGCGACGGTCAACCACGATTCCTCGGTCGTCTTCACCGCCGCCCAATGCGGCAAGGCGTACTTCAAGTTCCGCGCCACCGACCCGTACAACGCGAGCGGCGACAGCAACATCGTCTCGGTGGAAAGCATCTGCCCGAAGGCGCCGACCGGCGGCACGACGACGGGAAGCACGGGCGGCAGAGGCGGCGGAGGCGGAGGCGCCTCCGCGGCGTGCACGCCCGAGCTCATCTGCCTGCCGTGGAGCGACTGCTACCCGAACGGGCTGCAGGAGCAGGTCTGCCGCGACAAGAACGGATGCAGCGACAAGGAGGTCCGGTTCCAGCAGAACTGCACCTACATCGGTCCGCAGCCGCAGTGCCGGGAGAACTGGCTCTGCACGGACTGGAGCGTCTGCTCGATGGCGGGGACGCAGAACCGGACGTGCAAGGACCTCGACAGCTGCCAGACGGTGCGGTACCGGCCGCCGCTCGAGCAGGAGTGCGTCTACAACCCGACCTGCAGCGACGGCGTCCAGAACGGGAACGAGACCGGCGTGGACTGCGGCGGCGACTGCCCGGCGTGCAAGACGATCCAGCAGCCCTCGCCCTTCGCCGCGAAGCAGTCGTTCGGCCTCCTCATGTCCCTGCTCTCCCTCCTCCTCCTCGTCATCCTCCTCGCGCTCTTCGTCCTCTACCGCGAGCGGGTCTACGAGGGCATGGCCGAGCTCGGCTGGCTCCTCGCGCCACGCCGCCGGAAGGAGCTGCTCCTCGATGCCGGCGAGAAACGGGTGGTGCTCGAGGAGCTCTCGCTCCTCGACAAGGACCGCGCTTCCGAGGAGCGGGCGCTCCCCGCCGCGAAGGCGTACGAACGGCTCGCCGGCGCGCTCCGCACATACCTCTCTTTCGCGCTCCGCATCCCGTACGAGCACCTCCCTGAGGAGCGCGCCGCCGCGCTCGCCGCGACGACCGGCCTCGTGGTCAACGTGGAGGTGAAGAACCTGCTCGAGCTCGACGAGCCGACCTACGACGCGAGCGGCGACTTCGCGCGCTCGGTCGTGGCAGCGGTCG
>DAHXMN010000193.1 GCA_027371725.1 Candidatus Woesearchaeota archaeon
CGGGCGCGAACATGGTCCGCGGACCATCTACGTGAGCGCCCGACCCTTGCTCGGACCGGAGGGAGAACAAAATCGCCGCGGCGAAGACGGACCGCTTCCACGCAAACAATAAAAACAGCCGCCCCGTCCCGGGAGCCATGCCTGAATTCTCGCGAGCGATCCTGACGTGGTACGCAGCGAACAGGCGCGACCTGCCCTGGCGTCGGACGACGGACCCGTACGCCATCCTCGTCTCCGAGACGATGCTCCAGCAGACGCAAGTGGATCGCGTCATCCCGAAGTACGCGGCGTGGCTCGCCCGCTTCCCCCGCTTCGCGGCGCTCGCCGCCGCGCCCCGTTCCGACGTCCTCAAGCTTTGGTCCGGCCTCGGCTACAACAGCCGCGCCGTCCGCCTCCACGCGCTCGCGCAGCTCCTCGTCGAGCAGCACGGCGGCAGGCTCCCGTCGACGGAGGAGGAGCTCGCCCGGCTGCCCGGCATCGGGCCGTACACCGCCGGAGCCTTGATGGTCTTCGCGCACAACAGGCCCGGCAGCTGCGTCGACGTGAATGTCGAGAGGATCGTGAGACGCGTCTTTTTCCCCGGAACTGCCGGAACCGCAAAAGCCCGAACCAGCAAAAATAAAAAAATAATCACTAATAAGCGTATTACTAGAAAAATGATTACCACGGAAATCATTACTAAATCGGGAATTGAGAAGGCCTTCCTCGACTCGTTCCCCCCGGGGAGGGCGGCCGACTACGGGAACGCGCTCATGGACTTCGGCAGCGCGGTCTGCACCGCGGCGAAGCCGCGCTGCGCGGAGTGCCCGGTCTACGCGACCTGCAGGTCGAAGGGCGAGCGCCCCGACGAGAAGAACCTACGCGCGAAGAAGCAGCAGCCGGCGTTCCTGCACAGCAACCGCTGGTGGCGCGGCCAAATCCTGAAGGCGGTGAACGAGAACGGACGGGTCTCCGCGAAGGATTCACTAAGAATGATAATCGCTCGACCGAAGAAAGACGAGAAAGAAGCGTTCAGGAACGCGCTCAAACAGCTCCGCGAAGAAGGACTCCTATCTCGAGGGAAGACCATCAGGGTCAACGACTAGGCTTCCGCACCATGATGCACTGGCCGTGGATGCACGCGACCTTCTGCGCTTCGCAGAACGCAATCGCTTCCGCTGACTCCGCTCCCGGCTGGAACCACGCCATCCGGACGCCGTGCGCGGCCGCTTCCTGGACGACGGCGAGCGCGGCGGGCGGCGGAATCACCAGGACGAGCACGATCTTCCCAATGGAATCTTTTCGCTTCTTCCCGTCGAACAACTTCTCAACGCGGTCGAGGAACGCGGTGACCGACGCATAGGCGGGCGTACCGTAGATCTCCTCGCCCGGCCGCGCGTTGCGGTTGACCGCGACGACGTTGTACCCCGCTTGTTTCAGGTCGAG
>DAHXMN010000194.1 GCA_027371725.1 Candidatus Woesearchaeota archaeon
GACGTCCACGCGCACATGGACTTCCCGGAATTCGAGAAGGACCTGCCGGAGGTGCTCAACCGCGCGAAGAACGCGGGCATGGCCGCGATCGTCTCGCAGGGCGTGCACCACGCCTCCAACCAGAAGGTCCTGGAGCTCGCGAAGAAGTACCCGCTCATCAGGCCCGCGTTGGGCCTCTACCCGCTCAACGCGCCGAACGTCGCGGTCATCGACGAGTCGCAGGATGACTTCGACCGGAAGCGCGCAACGAGCGTCGACGACACGCTCAAGTTCATCCGGCAGCACGCGGCAGAGATCGTCGCCATCGGCGAGGTCGGCATCGACTTCCACTTCAGCGAGGACGAGCAGCGCCAGACCGACAACTTCACGAAGGTGCTCCAGCTCAGCAACGCGATCAAGAGGCCGGTTATCATCCACTCGCGGAAAGCGGAGAAGCTCGTGCTCGACATCCTCGAGGACGCGAAGCACACGAACGCGGTGCTCCACTGCTTCAGCGGCGGGAAGAAGCTGATCCAGCGGGCAATCGACCTCGACCTCCATCTCACCGTGACGAGCAACGCGAACCGGCTCCAGCATTTCCAGATGATGGCGCGCATGGTGCCGCTCGACCGGCTCCTCACCGAGACGGACGCCCCGTACCTCTCTCCCGTCGTGGGCGAGCGGAACGAGCCGCAGAACGTCGCGTACGCGATCGAGGTCATCGCGAAGGAGCGCGGCATCACCGCGGACGAGGCCGCGCGGCTCGTCTACATGAACTACCAGCGGCTCTTCCTGTGAGAATCCTCATCGTTTCTGTTCACGCGAGCGACTGAGCGAGGTGCGTCGTCGCCCGGAGGATGCGGCGCGTCACCTCCTCGTGGGCTGCGCCCTCGATCTCTCGCCGGAGGGCGGCCTCGTACTCGAGCTCGGCGAGCGGCACGGCGACGTCGCATCGTTCCGCCACCGCACGGAGCAGGTGATGGAGCGCGTCGGCCTCCACGTGGAGGAGACTCTGTCCGTCCACCTCTGCGTTTGCCTGGAGGTCGAGGCTGCGGCGCAGCGCAGCGCCTGCCGCAGGCTTCCGCGCAGGGAGGAGCATCGCGGTCGCTTCCATGATGCCTTGCGCGACGATCCGTTGCGGGCCGCCCGCCGCTTCCAGGGAGAGCGCCTCTTCGTACTTCCGTTCAGCGGCGACGAGGGCAGAATGGCTCGCATCGTAGCCGTTCTCCTCGACGAGCGCCCGGACCGCGCTGTGGAGCGCATCCGCCTCGAGATGGACCGTCTCTCCTCTGCTGCCTAGTGCCCACTCGAGAAGGTCGCGGGATTGGATGATGAGCCTCGTGGCTGGTGACTCTCGCATGATATCTGCCCCCTGGTGCCTGGAGTGGAGCGAAGTTTTTAAAATGTTCCTTTTTGTAACCTTTTAAAAGTAGT
>DAHXMN010000195.1 GCA_027371725.1 Candidatus Woesearchaeota archaeon
CGGTCAGTGGCAGTTCGAGATGGATGTCGAGGTGGCTGACGTGCAGGAGTTCCGCGCGCTCATGCGCGACTTCCTCGCCCGCTTCAGCGGCATCGTCTCCGACTACTCGGCCTTGAACGTCTACGAGGAGCACAAGTTCCGGTTCTTCGAGAAGGAGTGCATGGAGCCTGAGAACGGGAAACCTGTTTAGGCGAGCCGCGGGTTCTTCGGCCGCCACTGCCACTTGCCCTTCGGCATGTGGCGGAGCTCGTGCGTCTTCTCGTCGAGCTTCTCGGCCTTCGCCCACGCGACGGCTTTCTCCTCGGTCTCGAAGCTCTTCATCCGGCGTTTCACTTCGGTCGTGCCCTTCCAGAAGCGGTGCATCCGCTTCGTCGTGCCGACATCCTTGACCCGTTTCACCTTCGTCGAAAGCCGTGGCATGAGTATCACCAAGTATCCTTGTTCTCCTGGTGCGGTTCCCGTCCGCTTTAAAAATCTTGCTCCTCCGCCGCTTGCCGCGACGCCGCCTAGACGGCCGGACGATATCCGTCGCGTTCTGCACGGGGCTCGGTTCTCCGTCAGGACGGGCCGCGATAGCCGTCGCTGCGTCGCGGCAACGTCGTCCCATCCAGAATGACGGCCTACGTCAGCTTCTCGAGGCCTTCCTTGACGCGCTTGCAGAAGTCCATCGCGCCGAGGAAGTACTCCTCGACGGGGTCGTTGTCGTTCACGATGAGGACATCGAGGATGCGGTCCTTCCCGCCCTCGTCGCGCGCCAGCTCTTTGAGGCTGCGGATCTCGTCCTTCGTGAAGAGGTCCTTCTCCGGCCGCAGGAGCGAGGCGAGCCGTTCCTCGATGCGTCCGAGGAGGTCGAGCGCCAATTGCCGCTGCTCCTGCGCCTGTTCCGCCGGTATCGCGTTGAACTCGTTGTACCATTCCCTCGGGATCCTGAGGCGTTCGCGCATCACCTTCGTGCCGCCGTTGCTCGTCCGGTAGACGCGGCCGATGACGAAATTGATGGCCTTGCACTTGTCCTCGATGGTGTGGATGTACCTGCCGAGGTGCTCCGGCTCGAAGGACTGCACCTCTTCGAGGGTCGCGTCCTCCTCCGCCTTGTCCCCATAGTACTCGATGAGCGCCATGATGCCGAGGATGACGTAGGAGAGGACGAGGTTCACCGCGGTGAGCACGGCGATGTCGAGCTGGTCGCCGATGAGCGCGTTGACGAACGGCCCGAGCCCGAGGAAGAGGAACGCGACCGCGAGCGGCGTGAGCCAGAGGAGCGCGTCCTTGTACTCGCCGTCGAGGAGGAAGATGAAGAGGAGATCTTTGCCCCATCGGTTCAGCACTCAAGTTTAAGCCTTTATTTCTGCGAAATAAAGAGCATATCCTTGAGTGGACATAAAATTTCAGCTTTTTTACTGACCT
>DAHXMN010000196.1 GCA_027371725.1 Candidatus Woesearchaeota archaeon
CCCGCCCGCGGCGGGGACTACGTAGACGTCGGTCAGGTGATCATCCACCAGTCCCATACCGTCGATCCGCCAGACCGGCCGGGTGACCCGGTAGGCGAGCCCCGGGTCGCGCCGGGGCGCGTCGGAGGCGTCCACCGCTAGGCACCGCCCGTCCGGCGACCACGCCGGGCCGGTCGGGCCGGTCCCGCGCGGGAACGAGGTCAGCACCCTCGTCTCGCCGCCGTTGTACATCCTGAGGATGGTTACGAGATCGTGCCGCGGATAGTATTTCTCTATCAGGTACCGCAGGTAGAGGACGCCCGCGTCGATGCTCGGGCCGGGTTCGTACGGGTTCCCCCTGCCCGCATACTTGCTCTGCGCGAGGAAGTGCTTGAACGTCTCGTCCATGAGCTGCATCGGGCCCTTCGCCCCCTTCCTCGACCTGAGCTGTTTGCCGTCGCTGCTCTCCACCCGGATGATGGCGAGGACGAGATGCTCGACGCTGATGCTCCTTCCCTGATACTGCAGCTCTTCCTCGCCCTTCGGCCAATACCGCTCGACCGCTTCCTCGACGAGCGGTCCGTATGCCTGGGCGGGACCGCTCCGGCCTTGCTCCGCCTCGTCGACGATCCGCTCTTCGACGGTCTTGACCCATGCGGTGGTGCCGTCGGCGTTCACCTTCACGATGCCGACCTGCTCCGGCAGATCCTGCTCCTCTTCGAGCTGCTCGATGGCGTCCGCCGCCTGCTCGAACGTCGCGAAACCGGGGCTATGGAGCGCCTTGAATCGCCAGTCGGGGTTCCTGGACTCGAACGGGACGACGCCTTTCCATCCCGCCCTTCGGATGTCGGATTCGCATCCTTCCTCGTCCCGGTAGGCGCCGAACTGGAGGTAGAAAAACCCCTGTCGGATCGCGTCGCCGGCTGCTTGCTGCGTCCGTATCGCCGCAGCAGGCGCCGCAGGAGGGAGCTGTTGCCGCTTTGCCAGCCCTGCTGCTCCGGCGGCGGCCGCGCCGCCGATGAGGGCGACGCCGAGCAGCTTCGTCAGGAAGCCGCGCTTTCTTTTCTGCGGCGGCGCTTCCGTCCGGGGAGCGAGGGCGTCCAGCCGTCCCATGATGCGGACGAGCCGCTCATCGAGCAGTGCGGGCTTCTCGATCGTCGCGGACGCCTGACGCAGGTCCTTCCTCGTCCTGTATGCGCTGCCCAGCCAGCGTTCCTCCTCCTCGATCCCTCGGAGCTCTGCGATGATTGCCGGGAGTTCTGGCCGGGAGGGCCCGTTGACCGCGGCCCCTTCGAGCAGCCCGATCGCCGCGCCCAGCTGTTTCGCGCTCCGTTCGACCTCCTCGAGCCGGCGCTTGCTCCACCATTCCCAGGGATAGAGCTCCCTGAACCGCGCTTCGGCGACGAGTTCCTTCGCGCGTCCGATC
>DAHXMN010000197.1 GCA_027371725.1 Candidatus Woesearchaeota archaeon
GACGAACGCGACGCTCCGGCTGAACGTCCCGGTCGGGGCGAACATCACGCTGCCCGAGACGACGTGGCCGAGCATGGTGCTGAACGAGACTGACGCCCTGCTCCTCGTCCGCCAGGACCCGGTGAACGGCTCCACGACCGAGACCTCGCTCGGGAACGTCCTCGTCACGGTGACGAACGACACGATTACGCTGCGGCTCCCCTTCGTGGTCGGCGGCGTCTGGACGAACCAGCAGTACGGCACCGGCCGGATCATCGCGGTGAACGCGACGCACGCCACCGTCGACTTCAACAAGCCGCTCGCGGGGAAGAACCTCACCTTCCAGATCACCATGCTCGACATCCGGAAGGGCAACGGGACGATCTGAGGAGAATTTCTTCGGTTCTGGTTTGTCATCGCAGCCACCGCGGAGAAGATGGTCCTCCCTCCGGTCCGGGGCCTTGTCGGCGGCTCGCGTACCCTACGACCTCGCAAACGCTCGGTCGTGCTCGCCGCCGGGCCTTGTTCCAAGGCGGTGGCTGCGGCGATGCCAAGGGCTTTTTCCCAGTAAAATTTATTAACCCTCATTTATAAGGAGTGGTCATGGATGTCTTCGAGGCCATCTACACGCGGCGTTCCATCCGGAAGTTCCTCGACGTGTCGATCGAGTTCGACAAGCTCGTCGAGGTGATCAAGGCGGGGTCGTATGCGCCCTGCGCCGGCGACCTGCAGAACTGGCGGTTCATCGTCGTCACGAACACCGCGGTGATCAGGGAGATGTACCATCACACTCTCGAGCAGGACGCTTTCATGACGGCGAGCGCGGCCGTCATCGTCGTCGCGGAGATCGATACTGCGGAGAAGTTCTACGGCATGAGGGGCAAGCGCCTCTACGCCGTCCAGAACTGCGCCGCCGCCATCGAGAACATGCTCCTCGCGGCGCACGGCCTCGGTCTCGGCGCCGTCTGGATCGGGGCGTTCGACGAGAACAGGATCAACGACATGTTCAAGATCCCGAGCACGGCGCGCGCCCAGGCGGTCGTGCTGCTCGGCTATCCGGACGAGAAGCCGCAGGCGCGGCGGATGAAGGACCCCTGGTTCCTGATCAACTTCAATCGCTACGGGCTCAAGTACGAGCACCCGCATCTCATCACCTACGACCTGAGCGAGGAGTGGCCGCGCCACCGCGACAGCCTCGCGCGGCTCACGGGCCACGTCGCGCGGCAGACTGCGCGGAAGATGGGCGTCGAGGAGAAGCCGGGCGGGAATGGGACTGCTGACGGCGTGGACGATGGCTCTCTCGCTGCGAAGTCCCGGACGTTCCTCAAGAGCACGGGAAACGACACGAAGCAGCAGCTCTCCGGTCTCCTCAAGAAGCTGAAGAAGGAGCCGAAGAAGGGAGCGAAGAAGCAGAAGCGGAAGTA
>DAHXMN010000198.1 GCA_027371725.1 Candidatus Woesearchaeota archaeon
CAAGACGAACGACAACGTCGGCGACGGCACGACGAGCGCGACGGTCCTCGCGCATGCGGTGATCGACGAAGGAGAGGCGGTCATTCGCGAGAAGGGTTTCAATGTCATCCAGCTTGCGGACGAGCTCCGCAGGGCGAGCGCCGATATCGTGAAGGGACTCGAGGCGCAGCGCGAGCTGATCAATGACAACAAGAAGATCCGCGAGGTCGCGACGCTTTCCGCGAAGGACGCCGAGATCGGCGGATTGATCGCGGAGGTCATGGAGAAGATCGGTCGGGAGGGCGTGGTGTCCGTCGAGGACTCCAATACGATCGGAAACTCCTACGAGATGGTGGAAGGCATGCAATTCGACCGCGGTTACGTGTCCCAGTACATGGTGAGCAACCAGGAGAAGATGGAGGCGTCGCTCGATGAGCCGTACGTGCTCGTGACCGACAAGAAGATCTCCTCCATCCAGGAGATCCTGCCGCTGCTCGAGAAGATCGTGCAGAGCGGGAAGAAGGAGCTTCTGATCGTCGCGGACGATCTTGATGGCGAGGCACTCGCGACGCTCGTCGTGAACAAGCTGCGCGGCATCTTCAACGTGCTTGCGGTGAAGGCGCCGGGCTTCGGTGACCGGAAGAAGGAGATGCTCCAGGATATCGCCGTCGTGACGGGTGCGACCTTCATCTCCGAGGATCTCGGCAAGAAGCTGGAGAGTGCGGAGATCGACGATCTCGGCCGCGCGCACCGCGTCGTTGCCGACAAGGATAAGACCACGATCGTGGACGGCAAGGGCGACAAGAAGGAGATCGAGAACCGCATCGCCCAGCTGAAGGCCCAGATCAAGAAAACAGATTCCGAGTTCGACAAAGAGAAGCTCCAAGAGCGGCTCGGCAAGCTCGCGGGCGGCGTCGCCGTCATCCGCGTGGGCGCGCCGACGGAGGCCGCCCAGAAGGAGCTCAAGCAGCGCGTTGACGATGCCGTGAATGCGACCCGCGCCGCCATGGAGGAGGGCATCGTCCCGGGCGGCGGCATCGCACTTTTCAACGTCAGCATGACCCTTCATGAGAAGAGTCCCGAGGTCGCCCGTATCCTGACCCGCGCCCTTGAGGCCCCGATCCGCGCGATTGCCGCGAACAGCGGAGAATCGGCGGAGCGCATCATTGACGAGCTCCGCAAGCGCAAGAACGAGCCCTGGCAGGGATTCAATGCGATGACGAATAAGATGGGCGATCTGAAGGAGGCGGGGATCATCGACCCGCTCAAGGTCACGAAGACCGCCTTCACAAACGCCATTTCCGTCGCCGCGAACTACCTCACGATCGGCGCGGCCGTCACGAACCTTCCGGAGAAGAAGGGTCCGGCGATGCCGGGCATGCCGGGTGGCATGGGCGAGGATTATTAGGGTGCCGCCGCG
>DAHXMN010000199.1 GCA_027371725.1 Candidatus Woesearchaeota archaeon
AAGCGCCAGGAGCGGGAGCGCACCATCTATTATATCGAGCTCCTCGAGATCGAGGGGCAGGACGTCCTCTTCACCGCCGGGACGCAGGCCGGCACGTACATCAGGAAATTGTGCCACGACATGGGGCTCGCGCTGCGGAAGGACGGGCAAGCGGTCGGCGCGCACATGGCCGAACTCAGGAGGAGCAAGGCCGGCCCGTTCTCCGAACGGGACCTCGTCACCCTGCAGGACCTCGCGGACGCGTTCCACTACTGGAAGGAAGGCGACGAATCTCCTCTCCGGAAAGCGGTCATGCCCGCTGAGAGAGGCGTCAGCCATCTCAAGAAGGTCTGGGTGATGGACTCGACGGTGGAGTCGCTCTGCCAGGGCATCCAGCTCAAGGTGCCGGGGATCGCGCGGCTGCACGACGGCATCGTCCCGGGGGAGCCGGTCGCGGTGATGACGCTCAAGGACGAGGTCGTCCTCGTCGGAGAAGCGGCCCTGAGCAGCGACGAGATGCTCAAGGACAAGGGCGTCGCGGTCCGGACGCGACAGGTCTTCATGCGGCCCGGCACGTACCCGAAGAACGCGGACGTGGTGCGGCCCGAGACGGAGAGCTGAAAAAACTTTAAGAACCGGGCGTGACTCTCCCCAGGATGCGCCCGGGAACCAAGCCATACAGCCAGCACGAGCTCAGGGCCTACGCGGCAGAGGCCGCGGGACGCTTGGTGGACGCGTTCCTCTTCAGGAACGGGGACTCGAGGGACGACCTGAAGAGATTCCTCCACGCGAGCTACCTGGAAGAGACCGCGCTCGGCACCAGGATCATCTTCACCTCGGAGACCTACTACGAGTTCCTCTACACGATGAGGCATCGGGGGGAAGCGAAGGATGTCTTCAGGGAGTACCTGGAACAGCCCTGGAAAGAGGACCCGTCCAGGACCCGGTTCTCCGCGGTCCTCGAACGGTTCGCCGCGATGGAGCTCCATCTCGAAGGGAAAATCGAAACGCAGCACAGGAGATGGAGCGGAGCCATGGACGCGCAGCTCAGCAACGGGAGAGTCGCCGGCCTCCGCCCCCGCATATTCGACAGCAGGATACCGGCGCGAGAGATCAACCGGAACAAGGAGATATTCATCAAGCTCAGGACAGGCGTCGTCGGCCCGTCTCCCGAAAAGTATATAAACGTCTCTCCGTGAAGTGCGGGACGAGGTGGTGTAGGGGTGAGCATAGCGGACGCGGTCGCCGGACAGGAAGAGCCCTCGGAAGAGGGATTGGACCGGGAAGCCGCGGAAGAGACGGACACGCTCGAAGAAAAGCTGACGAAGCACGTCCACCCCGCCAAGGCGTTCCTCTTCGGCTCGATCCTCGCGACGGTCTTCATCGCGATCCTCACCAGCATCCTCTCGGA
>DAHXMN010000019.1 GCA_027371725.1 Candidatus Woesearchaeota archaeon
GGCGCGGCGCTCGTGTTGAGGATGCCCACGATCACGGACTTCACCAGCGTGTTCTCCCTGCTGCCGTTCGCCGCGGTGGAGTAGTTGACGGAGAGCGTGAGGTTCTGGTCGCCGGTCGTCGCGTTGACGCCGACGGAGGCGAGGAGGCCGACCGTGTAGGTGACGAACGTCGTCTGGTAGCTCGTGAGGTTGTCGAAGGCGGCAGTGAGGTTGTCGTTCGTCGTCCAGCCGGGGGGGAGCGTCCAGTTGAAGGTGAGGTTGTACGCGGTCTCGTTCCCGATGTTCTTCAGGGTGGCGTTGAGGGTGAGGCCGCGCTGCCCTTGCGTGACCGAGGGGTAGTAGACGATGTCGGTGAAGGTGACGTAGGGACCGCCCTGTCCGACGGCGATCTGGCCGATCGTCGTGGAGTTGGCGACGGCGCAGCCGGGCGTGAGGCAGGTGACGAGGATCGAGTAGGGGTAGGGCGCCGTGTTCGTCTCCGGCGCCAGGAGGGAGATGTTGATCGGTACCGCTTGCTTGGCGTCGATGACGATGGGGCTCGTGTTGATCGTCAGGGGCGGGATGCCGCTCGCCTGCGTGATGGAGAAGTTGAGCGGGTAGTCGCCGGTGTTGTTGATGGTGATGTTCCCGACGTCGATCACCTGCCCCTGTGTCGTGAACTGCTCGTCGAGCGCGGCGGGCGTCGCGTTCCAGGTCCAGTCGTAGAAGATGGGGAGGATCGTCGGCTGGGTGACGTTGCTGTTGTTGTAGATGTCGGCGGCAGCTATCCGGAACGACCAGTTCGCCTCGTCAGGGGGGGTGAAGTTCGCGGTGTAGAGCGAGGTGACGTTGGTCGTGTTCGTCATCGTGGCGTTCGTCCAGACGGTGTCGTTCTGCCGCTTGTACTGGAGCGTCACGGCCGAGACGCCGGAGACGTCCGTGACGGTCGCGTTGACGGTGACCGTGACGTTGGGGTCGAGCAGCGCGGCAGTGACGGGCGAGTACGCGACCGCGGAGACGATCGGCGGCTTCGTGTCTGCGACGGTGAAGTTGTAGTACCCGGTCTGGTTCGCGTTGCCGACCGTGTCGTTGGCGAAGAAGCGGTAGGCGTAGGCGCCGATCGCGTAGATCGGCCACCGGTACTGGTACGTCGTCCCGGAGACGAGGTCCATGCTGTGGTTCGTCCCGTTCGCCTCGATCGTCACGTTCCTGACCGCGGTCGAGGCGTCGCTGACATTCACCTGGACGACCTGATACTGCGTGCTGCCGTACTCGAAGGGGTTGCCGGTGAGCGTCGGCGTGCCGAACGAGGGCGGCTTCGTGTCGGAGGTGAAGGTGACGATGGTGAGCTCCTCGTGGGCGATGGAGTCGATCTCCGCGACGTTCAGGGTGTTGACGCCTTCCGCCGCGGTGATGGCCGTCGAGTAGTCGAAGGGGTCCTCGATCCAGAAGAGGAGGGAGAGGCTCGCGTTCGAGAGGCACGCGCCGTCGCGGTAGCGGTCGTTGTCCGCCTCCCAGAGGAGCGAGTCCGTAGCGTTGGCGGCGGCGAGGAGCGTGATCCAGTACGTCGTCGAGGGCTGCAGGACCGCGGTGGTGTTGAAGGCGACGTCGACCCAGCCGAACGTGGCGTTGCTCACGGCGGAGGAGTTGATCGTACCGTTGAAGATGGCCGCGCCTGGCGTCCCGCCGCTGTCGTTGCTCACGAGGACGGTCGCGGTGAAGTTGTCCGTCGTGTTCCGCATCAGCCGCAGGCGGAAGATGCCGGGCGTGATGGGGGTGTAGGTGTAGTATGACTGGAAGGACTGGGAGAGGTTCGCGAGGCTGTTGCTGAGGGAGAGCGGCGTCGCTTCGCTGACGTTGTTGATGGCGTATCCCTGGTCGGTAAGGTTGACCTGTGGGCCGCCGTTGAGCGAGTAGTAGACCCGCTGGTAGGGCACGTTGCTGTCCTGGACCTGGAAGAGGAGCGTGAGGAGTGTCGTGTTGTAGAGCCCGCCGAACGCGGGCGAGCTGACGTTGATCCGGTCGTTGTTGGTGAGGTAGAAGTAGGTCGTGTTGGTGCCGTTGTTCCCGAGCGTGTCGTTCTCGAAGAGGGTGAGGTTGTACCGCGTGATCGCCGTCAGGTTCGCGATGGAGGCGTTGTACTGGTTCCCGGCGTAATGGACGAGCGTGACGGTCTTGTTGCCGCCGCTCCAGGCGAGGTTCGCGCTGATCGTGCCCACCCCGGTCTGGTCGGTCGCGTTGACGATGATGGGGAGGACGAAGCCGGTCGTGTACTCGATGTTCGACCCTTGCGTCGGGTAGATCCCGAGGATGGCGGGCGGCGACGTGTCCGGCGTCGCGTTCACGAAGAACTGGACGTCGTCGGTGTCGGAGCTCGTGTAGGCCTGGCCGCAGGTCATCCCCGCCGCGCTGCCGGGGCTGCCCGTGTACGCGATGATGAAGCGGAACGCCTGCTTCCCGCCGCCGGGATCATGGGTGTCGTCGAGGGTGTAGTTGTAGAAGACGTCGTAGTAGTTATAGGTGGGGCAGGTGGAGTTGTAGATGTTCCGCCAGACCGTGCTGTTGCCGTTCGAGTAGTTGGTGTACGCGATCGCGATGTCGTCGCCGAGGTAGCAGTAGTACTGGCCCATGAGCTGGACCGTGTCACCGCCCTTGAAGTCGGTGTTGTTGAGGTCGGTGACGGTCATCTTCTCGACCCATTCGTAGGAGGAGTTGTCGGAGCCGTCCTGGCAGCTGTCGAGGGTGTCGAAGCCGTACTGGATCTCATAGCCGCCCTGGCAGTTCGGGTCGCAGGCGCAGAAGTTGTTCGGGAGCGGGCAGTTGCCGCCCGCCTCCGCGGAGGCGAAATGCGCGAGGATGGGAAAGAGGAGCGTGACGGAGAAGATGGAGAGGATGAGGAAGAGGATCGGCCGCGTCGAGGGAACGAATGACTCGTAGGAAGGCGTCGTGCTGCGCGGAGCGTCCGCTTCCGTCGAGTGCTTGTTCCCTACGGGCTTCCGTGCCCGTCCTTTCCCGTCTCTCAACGTCCACCCCTCTTTGTCGCCTCTCGGAGGCGGCTGGTTTTTATTGATTCTCATTCTTCGTTATCCGGATCTCTGATCGGCCGTTTGGTCGTTACGTTATAGACGATTATTATTTGATTATTGCTGGCCATCATCTGGTCATTGCTTAAGCGTCAGGCCTTCATTTCACCTCCGTGTAGAAGCTCACCGTCGAGACGCCCGGCTTGTAGTCGCGGAGGGTCGCAGGCACCCGCATCTCGTAGTCGTACGTCCCGAACTCGCCCTGCTGGCTCTGGTTCATCTCGGTGATGAAGACGACGTCCTGCGACCCGTTATAGGAGGCGCCGCCATCGCTCGTGTCCCAGAGGATGCCCGTCTGGAACGCGCTGGTGTTCGTACTGTTCACGACCGGCACGTCCGCGATGTCGTGCGCGAAGACGGTGAATGTCCTCGTCTGCCGCGGCGCTCCGCCGGAGGTCCACGTATCGTTGATGCTGTCATTGAAGGAGGAGGTGTTCAGCGCCGCGTCGAGCGTCGCGAAGTCGCCGGGCGAGGAGCCGTTGGAGACGTTCCGTCCGAGCGCCTGGAGCGCGAGAAAATCGACGTTGCTGTCCGTGTCGGCCGCGAAGATGTTGCTGCCGGTGGCGTTGGTGACGTTCCAGAGGAAGAGCGGCGTCAATGCCGAGTTGTCGACGGTGAGCGTGTCGGCCGTCGTCCCGGCGACGATGTGGTAGAGGCCGACCTGGAGCGTCGCGTTCAGCTCGTTGTTCGACTCGTTCGACTCAGGGACGGAGCCGTTGGTCGCGAGCGGCGGGTCGACGACGACGAATATCTGGTTGGGGCCGATGGCCGCGGTGAAGGTGACGTTCACCAATATCGAGGCGTTGGCCGCCAGCGACGGCACGGAGATGTTCGTCCCGAGCTGCGTGCCGCTGGCCGCGGGGTCGCCGCGGAAGAACTGGACGACGAAGCCCGGCGAGTCCAGGAGCCCGATGTCGCTCACGTTCGCGAAGGCCGTGACGTTGCTTCCCTCGACGGGCGCGGTGTCATTGAACGTCATGTTCAGCACGGCGAGGTCGGGGTAGTCGACGAAGAACCAAGCCGTGCCGCTGGCCCCGACGTTGCCGGCGAGGTCGGCGCAGGCGACGCTCCAGGTGTGGTTGCCGGAGGAGAGGTTCGTCACGTTCGTGGTCGAGGTCGACGCGTTCGCCACGGAGAGGTTCGGGGCGATGATGACGCCGTCGAGCGTCAGGTTGCAGGTGAGCGTCGGCGACTGCAGGTCGGTCGCGGAGAAGTTGAGCGAGAGGTTCGTCGACGAGACGTACGATCGGTTGCTCGGTTGGAGGAGGCGGACGAACGGGTTCGCGGTGTCGACGTGGATCGTGATCGGCGTCGAGTTTGCGTGGTTGCCCGCGTCATCCCACGTCTCGAGGATGAGCTGGTGGCTGCCGTCGGCGAGGCCGGAGAGCGTCGCGTTCTTCGCCGTCCCGTTCGGCGCGCTCCCGTTCACGTTCGGGACGCCGTCAACGTAGATCGTGTAGTTCGGCGCGACATCGAAGTTGTCGGTGATGATGAACGCGATGGTCGGCGAGGAGGTGTTGAACCAGCTGCCGTTGGCGGTCGTGATGTTGGGCGTGGGCGCGTCGAGGTCGACGGTGATGGTCCTGTTGCCGCTCAGGCCGAGCAGGTACTGGGTGGTGTTGTCATAGCACTCGATCGCCCACGTGTCGCGTTGGCTCGTCGCGAACGTCTGCGTGATGTTGTTGGTGGCGTTGTTCGTCAGCGAGCCGCCTTGTTTCGTCGCGACCGCGGCGCCGTCGATGAGGAGGCTGCAGTTCTGCAGCCCCGTGTCGTCTGAGGCGTTGAAGAGGAACGTGACGGAGGCGTTGCCGGTCAGGTAGTTGTCGGCGGGCGAGACCTGGACGACGACGGGCGGGATGAAGACGTTGAAGGTTCGCGTCGCGCTCGTGTTCGCGTTGCCGGCGGGGTCGGCGCACGTGACGTTCCAGGAGTGCTGCGCCTCGGTGAGTCCGGTCGCGAGGTAGCTCTGCGACGTGCCGTTCGCCGCGCTCGTCGAGTTCACGACCGCGCCGTCGATCGTGAGGTTGCAGGAGAGCGTCGGGGCGAGGTTGTCGGTGGCGGTGTAGTTGAGCAGGACCGAGTTGACGGTGAAGTTCGCGCCGTCGGCGGGCGCGGCGAGGTTGACGGCGGGCGCGGTGCGGTCCACGGTGAAGCGCCAGATGGAGGAGTTGCCCTGGTTCCCGCTCGTGTCGGTGCAGGTGACGTTCCAGTCATAGGCGCCTTCCGCGATGCCCGCGACGGTGAAGTTGTCCTGCGCGTCATTGGTCAGGTTCGCCGCCCCCTTCGTCTGGTTGAGCGCGCCGTTGAGGGAGAGCGAGCAGTTCTGGAGGGCGATGTTCTCGGTCACGTTGAAGAGGAAGGTGGCGTTCTGCACGGCCGACCAGGTGTTGTTCGCCGGGCTGACGAGCGTCACGTTCGGCGGGACGTGGTCCTCGACGCTGACGACCTGCGTGGTGGGGCCGGTCGCGTTGTTCGTGAAGGAGGTGACGGCGCAGCGGACGTTGTCCATCGAGGCGGTCGTGCCGTTGATGAGGAAGGTGACGTTCGCCGTGCCGCTGACGTTGCCGAGGGCGATCCCGTTCTGCTGCCCTGCGCCGAGGATGAGGTTGCCGGAGGAGGAGATGTTCGTCCAGTTGACGGCGGAGGGGCCGGTCGCGTTGTACTGCGCGTAGACCGTGGTGTTGATGCACGTGCCGTAGGTGCAGTTCACGAGGCACGTCATGTTGAACGTGTCGCCGGGGTTGACCGCGGTCGTCTGGTTCGGCTGCGTGAGGTCGACGGCGACGTCGCCGAGGACGTAAAACTGGCTGAACATGACGTACGACGCGGTGCGGAAGTCCCAGTAGTGCGTGTAGGTGTGGTTGAAGCGGAAGTTATAGATGTCGACGACGAGCCGCAGCCTCGTAAGGGGAGAGAGGAGCCATTGCTGGGCCGTCGTGTTCGTCCCGGTCAGCGTGATCGGCACGGTGGCGGGGTTGATGTTCGCGCCGCTCGTGCTGTCGTTCCCGTACTGCGAGAGGAGGTAGTCGCCGGTGTCGTTCGACGCGTAGACCTTCCAGGTGACATAGCCGTCGGTGCCGGCGAGGGAGGTGAAGAGGCCGCTGAAGTTGACCTGCGTCCCGGCGGGGACGAGGACGCCGTTGCCGCCGAAGTAGGAGGAGGTCGCGTTCACGACCGGCATGACCTGGTCGGGGGGGATGACGACGTTGACGTTGTTCTGGACGCTGTCGCGGACGTTGACGAGGTTGATCGGCGCGGTCTGGTTGACGTAGTTGAGGGTTGACTGCTCGTACCAGTAGCCAGTCAGGTTCGGCGGCGCGGCGCTGACCGTGAAGTTCCGCGTCTCGGAGACGTTCGTCCTGCCGAACTGGTCGGAGCAGTTCACGCTCCAGCTATAGGCGCCGTCCGCGAAGAGGAGGACGAAGTCCTGCGCCGTCCCGGTGGAGAGGTTGTACTTCGTCTGGTTGAGGGTGCCGTTGATGGAGAGCGAGCAGTTCGTGGTGAAGCTCGTGTCGCTCACGTTGAAAGAGAGATCGACCGCCGAGGAGTTCTGCTGGGCGCCTTCAGGCGGCGAGAGGAGCGCTATCGACGGCGGAAGGAGGTCCACCCTCACGGTCCTCGTCGGCGTCTGGTTCGACTGGCCGAAGGTGTCGTTGAGGAAGACGTAGTAGGTGTGGATGCCGTCCGCCATGCTGAGCGTGAAGTTGGTGAAGCTGCCGGCGTAACCCTGGGTGATGTTCGGCTGACCGTCCACGTAGAGGACGATCATGTCGGGGAAGAGCGAGGACTGCGAGACGTTGACCGTCACCGCGGCCGTGCCCTGGAGCGAGTCATTTGCGGGCGTCGGGCCGATGTAGGCGACCTGCGGCGGGTAGACGACGGTGAAGTTCCGCGCCGCCGTCGTGTTCGCGTTGCCGGCGAGGTCGGCGCACGTGACGCTCCAGGTGTGCGTCCCGTAACTGAGGTTGGCGATCGTCCCGCTGATCGTCGAGCCGCTCGCCTGCGCCGCGTAGGTCTTGTTGACGCTGCCGTCGAGCGTCAGGTTGCAGTCGAGCGTGGGCGCGAGGTTGTCGCTGAAGTTGAAGCTGAGGGTGACTGTCGTGTTCGTAGTGGAGTTGCCGTTCGGCGGGGAGAGGAGCGAGACGAGGGGGTTCGTCGTGTCGATCCATATCGTGACGTTGGTGCTGTTGGCCGCGTTCTTCGCCTGGTCCGTCGCCTGGAGCTGGACCTGGTGGCTGCCCTGCGAGAGGGCGGAGAGCGCCTTCGACGAGGAGGTGTTCGCGGGGATCGTGCCGTTGACGGGCCCGTCGATGGCGCCGTCGACGAAGAACTGGTACGCGAGCGTGTAGTTGAGGTTGTCGGTGATGTTGAACGTCATCGTCGGGGTCGCGGTCCTGAACCACGTGCCGTTCTGCGTCGTGATGTTCGGCTGCGGGGCTTGGCTGTCCTGGACGAAGGTCGAGGTGTTGCTCCATGCGGAGGCGCCGCTGTCCTCGAAGCAGAGGACATTCCAGTCATAGGCGTTGTCGGGTACGCCCGTGAGGAGGAAGGAGTTGTTCTGCTTCTGCGTCACGCTCGTGTTGGTCTGGTTGTACTGGCCGTTCAGGTAGAGGCTGCAGTTCACGAAGTGCGCGGTGTCGGAGTTGTTGTTGTTGATGACCGGGAGGTAGGTGAGGTTCCAAGTCCCGCTGCTGTTGAAGGTCATGTTCGGCGGCGAGACGATGAAGACGGTGGGTGGGATATTGATGAAGAACCAGCGCGTCTCGCTCGTGCCGAGGTTGCCGGCGGCGTCGCTGCACGTCACGTTCCACGTGCGGTTGCCGTTGGGGAAGTTCGTGATGTTCACCGCCTGCGGCGTGCCGTTCTGGATGGCCGCGTACGTCTTGTTGACGACGCCGTTGATGGTGAGGTTGCAGCTCAGGTTCTGGGAGAGGTCGTCGTACGGGGTGAAGTTGAAGAAGACCCATGACTCGTTGATCGTGCCGTTCTGGGGCGCGGCGAGGTTCACGGTCGGCGGCGAGTTGTCGACGGTGAAGGTGCGTGCCGGCGTCTGGTTCGTGTTGGCGTAGGGGCCGTTGTCGACGCAGAGGATGTACCAGGTGTGCGTCCCAGCGGCGATGCCGGTCACGGTGAGGTTGTTCGTCTGGCCGGCGAGGATCTCGGTCGAGTTCGTGGTATAGACGCCGTCGAGGTAGAGGCTGCAGTTCTTGAGGCCGTCGTTGTCGTCGGCGAAGTAGGAGAAGGTGACGTTCGGCTTCGTGTAGGAGGCGTTCGCGGGCGTGATGAGAGAGGCCTGCGGCGGGTTGTCGACGTAATAGGTGCGCGTCGCGCTCGTGCCCGCGTTGCCCGCAGCGTCGATGCACGTCACGTTCCACAGGTACGCGCCGTCGGTCTGGTTGGAGAGCGTCGTCTGGTTGCCGATCCCGGACGTCGAGTTGAAGGTCGCGTTCACGGCGCCGTTGACCGAGAGGCTGCAGCTCAGGTTCTGCGAGAGGGCGTCGGTCGCGTTGAAGCCGATGGTGACGTTCGGCGTCGCGGTGTAGTTGGCGAGGTCCGCCGGCGAGAGCGACGCGAAGGAGGGCGGCGTCGTGTCGGAGGTGAAGTTCCACGGCGTCGGCTCGTCGGTCAGGCCCCAGGTGTTGTTGCACAGCACGGTCCAGTTGTGCAGCCCGTCCGCGAGCCCGGTCACGGTGAAGTTGTTGTCCAGCCCGGTGATGTCGACCGTCGAGGCGTTGGTCTGGTTGTACTGGCCGTCGAGGTAGAGATGGCACCACTGGAGCCCGTTGTTCTCGTCGACCTGGTAGGTGAGCGTCCAGGTCGACAGGTTGGAGAGGTTGCCGTTCGCCGGCGAGACGAGGCTGACGATGGGCGCGCTTTCCACGACGAAGAACCATGGCTGGTCGCTGGCGTTCAGGTTGCCGGCCGCGTCATGGCACGTCACGTTCCACGTGTGGTTCCCCATAGAGAAGCCGCCGAGCGGGTAGACGAAGGGCGTTCCGGGCGCGACGCTGAGGTTCGTGCCGCGGAGCACGTTGTCGACGGCGAGGTCGCAGGTGGCATTGGCGTCCCAGTTGTCGGTGACCGTCCAGTTGAAGCCGATGTTGC
>DAHXMN010000001.1 GCA_027371725.1 Candidatus Woesearchaeota archaeon
TCGTGATGGCCTGCCCTAAGAGGAGTCCGAGGATGTCGTGGAGCGGCAGCAGCTTGTAGAACCGCTGGGAGTGGCCTTCTGTCCTTTGTTCGCGGTCTGCGAGCTCGTCGACGCGGTACTGGACGCCGATCGTCAACGGCCGCTTGCAGACCGGGCAGACGCCCTCGCTCTTCTTCGTCCGTTCCGGGCTCTGGACGACGTTGCAGCCGCGGTGGCCGTCGTAGTGGTACTTGCCGTAGTTCGGATCCACTTCGATCGTGCCCCAGAAGCCCTTCCCGGTGCGGATCGCGTCGATGATCCCCTTGTAGGTGAGCGTTTCTAATTCGAAGATGGTCGCCTCCCTGCCGAGACGCCACGGCCAATAGCTGTGGCTGTCGCTGAACGAAACAAATCTTAGTCCCTTCAATTGATCAAGACGGTCATTCATTTCAATATCACTACTGAGACCGGTCTCGATCGCGTAGATGTGCATCTTCTCCTCGTGGAAGCACTCCTCGATCGAGTCGAAGCCGCTGTTCGAGCCGAACAGCGAGAACCACGGCGTCCATGCATGGGCGGGGATGATCTCGATGTCGCCGCTGATCGCTTTCAAGTCCTTGACGAACTTCCACGCGGGGATCTTGAAGATAGGCCGTCCGTCGTAGTCTATCCGCCCGTAGCCCGATAAATACGTCGTGATCCTGTCCACGACGTCGAAGCCCGGCGCGAGGACGACGAGGTGGATCCGCCTGCCTCGCCCTTCCGTGTAGATGAGCGAGATCTCCGTCTGGAGGACGAACGGCTGACCGGTCTTCGTGTAGTGGATGCCGTCCTTCTCTCTCACGAGTTCCGCTTTGAGCTCCTTGATCCATTCCGGATGCGTGAAGTCGCCCGTGCCGAGGACGTCGATGCCCTTGATCCGCGCCCACTTCTCCAGGTTCTGGATGGTGATGTCCTTGCTGCACGCCTGCGCGAAGCGCGAGTGGACGTGGAGGTCGCAGAGGAAGCGGGCCATCCTGGGAGACCCCTTCTCCGGTTTATTTAGTTTTAGTTATTTTACCATATCTTTTATAAATCGTTTTAGTTCTTCACGTCTATCCACAGCCCCGTGGTGTAGCGGTCAATCATTCCAGCCTTTGGCGGCGGCGACCTTCCTCGCCCCGAAGAAAGCTGGGGACCTCGGTTCGAATCCGAGCGGGGCTATAATGGAGATTTATCCTTCAATTAATGAATGGACTGCTGAAGTAGTTACTCATTTAGTGAACGCTCGAACAGAAGAAAATCAGTATTTGGAATATAAACGTGTACTTGACTCGCAGAATTCAAAGACTTTTCGTCGGAACATAGAACAAACTTTGTGTTCATTTGCGAATGCAAAGGGAGGGTTTGTTCTCTTTGGCATTGACGATAAAGATCGGTCTGTTTCGGGAATTACTATAAAACCGGAGGACGAAATGGAGTTATATATTGGTCAAATAGTAGCTAATGTCATCCCAACTATTGTTTTTCAGACTAAGACAATCAATATTGATAACAAGCAGGTCTTAGTAGTTCATGTTGAAGAAAGTGTTGACCAACCCGTACAATGGCTCTGATGGTACATTCTATATTCGTGTGGGGAGTCAATCCGCACCCATTAGCAGAGATTTCTTAAGAGATATGTTTCTTACGCGAGATTTCAAACGACAGAAATATTTGCGACTTGTTTATGAACGAGAATATATCTACGATTTAATAAAGTCTGACGATCAGATTTACAATTCTCTTCCTCAGTATCACGCTCTGCGAATCGAGGAGTTACAGAAAGCAGTCATGGAGTATGTTGGTTATTTCAAACCGGGTGCTCAAGATCACATCAAGAATATCAATAAACATCTTAGGGATCTAAAGCGACAGAAACAGTTATTTCAGTTGTCAATAGATATTATACTAAAAGAACATTACGGACAAAACTGGACGAGTTTTGATTCATTCATTCAACACGCTTGTTCAAAAGCGAACTTCTTTAATTACAACTCACTTATTTTCTCGACGTTAAATAATTTGAAGTCTGAGCTTGATGAACTCTGGAAGTATATTTAGTTCAAATCAAAAGTAAGATCAGCAATATTCTTTACAAAGTCAGAGAACTTCATACTCGCTGTTTCTAATAGAATAGTACTCTCTCTCATTATTGTTGTGTCATGAATTCCTTCCGATAAACACCGTCATATATATGAGGTCTTAATTCTTGAGAATTTTTCCGTCACCTTTTTAATCTCTCGTGCCGAGGGGGCCGTATCGTTCGTTCCGGAGGGGATCGTGATGGAGCGGAAGGCTGCGGGTTCGAAGAAGGGTTTCAAGAAGGAGTTCAAGGACGAGTGGAAGAAGGACTGGAGGCAGGAGATGAGGGACGTGAAGGAGATGAAGAGGATGAACGTCTGCGCGCCGCATCACGCGTGCGGAGCCGGGGGCGCGCTCTATTTCGTCGGGTTCATCGGCGCGGCCGTCTACTACGTCCAGCAGGCCACCGGGTTCTGGTACGGCGTCCTCGGGATATTGAAGGCGCTCGTCTGGCCGGCGTTCCTCGTCTACAAGCTCCTCGGCCTCTGAGGGGCCGATACCTTTTTGAACGGGGGCGAGTGAGCGGCAGCCATGTTCGCGCAGCTCTTCGTCGCGTGCTGGGTCGCCCTGGGGATCGTCTGGCTCGTCGCCCGGCTCTCCCAGAAACGGACCGCGGAGCGGCAGGACTTCTGGGGCTCGGTCTCCTGGCTCCCCCTCTACCTCCTCGGCTTCGTCCTCCTCTGGCTCGGCATACGCGGCCCCCTCGACGCGAGGATCCTGCCCGCGACGACGGCCATACAGGCCACGGGCCTCCTCCTCACCATAACCGGCCTCGTCCTCGCGACTTGGGCGCGGATCATCCTCGGCCGGAACTGGAGCGCCACCGTCGCCCTGAAAGAGGGCCACGAGCTCATCCAGGAAGGGCCGTACGCCCTCGTCCGCCACCCCATCTACACCGCGCTCATCCTCATGTACCTCGGCACTGCGCTCGCCCTCGGCACCGGCCCTGCTCTTCTTGGCTTCCTCCCCTTCGCGGTCAGCTTCTGGATCAAGCTCAAGGCGGAGGAACGCCTCATGCTGAAAGCCTTCGGCAAGCGGTACGAGGCCTACAAGCAAGCGGTCAAGGCCCTCGTCCCGGGCCTCTTCTAGCGATGCATTTTTAAACGCCGTCCGGGAGAGAGAAACCATGGCCTCGTATTCCTGGCTCGTCTTTGCCCTCCTCTCCGCCTTCTTCGCGGCTCTCGTCGCGATCTTCGGCAAGATCGGGCTGCAGGGCGTCGACACGAACCTCGCCACCGCGATTCGCGCTGTCATCATGGCTGCGTTCCTGGTCGGCGTCGTCGCGCTCCAGGGCCGTCTCGAGAACCTCGGCACCGTCTTCGCGAACCATAAGGCGTTGTTCTTCATCGTCCTGAGCGGCGTCGCGGGCGCGGTCTCGTGGCTCTGCTACTTCCTCGCCCTTCGGATGGGCGACGTCTCGAAAGTGGCGCCCATCGACCGGCTGAGCGTCGTCTTCGCGATCGTCTTCGCCCTGGTCTTCCTCGGCGAGAAGCTGAGCTGGAAGGCGGGCATCGGCGCCGCCCTGATGGCCGCGGGCGCGGTCATTCTCGCGATGGGCTAGCAGTTTACCTTTTCTCCCCTATTGCTTCAAGCTCTTCTCGGAAGAGATCTCTCTGTTCAAAGAAGCCGACGTCTCTCAGCTGAAGGCCGCTTCGCCCGAAAGGATGCTCTAGAATCTTAAACATTTCACTTATGGCTTTCTTTGTTAGTGGTATCTTGTAGTGATGCGCTAAGACCAGAATGAGAATGATCTGCGTGTCTTCTGTGACGTAATGCGTCGTGCCGCGGGGGTTCGAATGTATGAAGTTATTCCGTTGGAGGAAAAAATGATCGAGGATGTCGCTTAACCGTTCGTATTGTTCTTCTGAGTATTCTTCTTTGACGTCGGAGAGGACTCTCTTCTTGAGAAATGAGAATGCTATCTTACGCTTGTTCTTCTGATATTCGGTCCAGAATCCAATCCAATCCTTCTGCATAAGACAGAGCGCGAGAAGCTTCTCCACCCCTATGCAGAGAATCGCGATGTTGGTATTCATCTCGGGAAACGAGATATTCCTCTCAATTGGCTGCAAGGCCTTAATGATGTGTGTCGAGACGATATCGGCGTGGATCTTCAGGAATGATTCTCGTTGGATGTCCTTGAACCTTATGATATCGTCTACATCTCGCTCATAGAAGTCCGATATTTCTTTGTTGATTTCCTTGAGAGAGAGGAACGGGGAGTCTTCATTCATCGGACGTCATTCTCTCTAGCCGTGCATCCTGACGAGGTGGCACGCGTCGACGCGCTTGCAGTACCGCGCGGCGTCCGCACCATCCGCCTCGACGTGCAGCAGGACCGTCCCGTTCTCGACGCTGACGACGAAGGTGTGGCGCTCGCTCCCGTTCGCGGCCGTGACGATGAGGGCGTTGTCGCGGATGCCGCCGCGCGTCGAGAAGGTGTAGTTCCCGTCGGGGAGCGCGGCCTGCGCGGCGCCCAGCGCACTATCGGCCTGCGCCTGCGTCGGCTTCTGCCAGTCCCGGTACACGTCCCGGACGATGCCTGCGATGACGATGATGATGAAGAGCGCCACGATGGCGATCGAGACGATCCTGAGGGTCCTTCTCTTCTTGTCCGCCTTCATGCTTTCGCCTCCGTTGTCCCGCCGAAGAGCAGCGTACCGATGACGAATGTGCCGTACGTGATGAAGTACGCGCTCGCCACGTCGATGGAGTAATGGACATGCATCAGCAATACCGTGGCCGCCAGGATGATCGACGAGGCGAGCATGAACCGCTTCATCCACGGATGCGTGAAGACGAGGTAGCCGAGGAACGGCAGCCCCGTGTGCCCGGAGAAGAAGAGGTCGTTCGAGTAGGAGAGGACGCTCAGGAAGCCGGGCGTGGCGACGTTGATCGCGCCGATCGGCGCCCGGAGATGCGTCAGCACGACGAACCCGGAACGCACCAGGAGGAAGAGGCCGAGCATGCCCAGCGCGTAGTGGAACCGCTTCGGCTCGAACACGAGCGGATACAGCAAGTACACGACGAAGACGAGGACGGCGCCCCAGATGAAGAGGAAACTGAGGTTCACCACGGGCAGCGCGTCAAGCAACAAGTCCGGCACCGGCGCCGTCCGCGTCTCGTCCACGTAGTTGCTCGATACGACGGTCGAGACGATGGCGAGGGCGAAGAAGAAGAGCGCGAGGAGGATCTCTCCTTTGTGGTGCAGGATGTCGTCCTTCCACTCCCGGAACGCGGTCATGCCGGGAGTCCCCCGTCAGGAGTTATAAATCTATTGCCTGTGGACGGCGGGCGCATATCTTCTTTTCATCCCGCTTATAATTTTCCGGTCTTTGAGCACAATCATTTTATAGGGCCTCTTCCCCTACAGCCTCAATGGTCCCGCGGAAGAACCTCTACCCGTACGCGGCCTTCCTCCTCCTCTATGCCGCGCTCTTCGCGTATAATCTCTCCGACGGGTCGAAGGGGGCGTGGGACAACGTCGCCTCGCTCTTCATCGTCACGGCCATCTTCCTCCTGAGCGGCTGGGCGGACCTCGGCCCCGGCCTCTTCCTCCTCGCCAACCTGCCCCTGCTGGCGCACAACCTCGGCACCGTCGGCACCGCCGTCCTCTACGGGACGCACCTCGGCCCGCTGCCCTACGACAAGTTCATCCATCTCTTCTCCACGATCGTCTTCGCCGCGCTCCTCTTCCGCACGCTTCTCCGGCACAGGATGCTCCGCAGCGTCGCGGCGGCCGCCTTCTTCGCCTTCACCGTCGTCTCCTTCTTCGGCGTGATGACCGAGATTGTCGAATACGAGGGCTATCTCCACCTCCCGTCGAGCTCCGGCTTCTTCAACAGCCAGCAGGGGCCCGCCCCCGAGACGGGGACGCTCCTCTACGCCGACACGGTCACTGACCTCATCGCGAACGAGGCCGGTGCGCTCGCCGGCGTCCTCCTCTTCCTGCCTGCGCTCGGCCGCAGTACGCGAGGCAGGGCCAAGCCCTCCTGACGGCCGTTCTCCCCCGGAGCGCTCCCGCGCATTCCTCCGGCTCTTCGGCGGTTGGGCTGCGCCCTCGGGACGGTCCTTCGGCGGAACGAGCAATCCCCCCGACCCGGCCGCACAGCGACTCTCGCTGCGGGGACTGACGGGGCGCGGTACGGAAGCGATTCGCCGAAGGGCCCATCTCTCCTCAAACTTTAAATAGCCTCCCTGAGTCTTGATGTCCATGGAGACGATCAGCGTCCGCAAGCTCACAAAGCGGTACGGCAAGCTCCTCGCCGTGGACGGCATCAGCCTCGACATCCGGAAGGGCGAGATCTTCGGCCTGCTGGGCCCGAACGGCGCGGGAAAGTCCACCACTCTGCTGATGCTCTCCACGCTCCTCGCGCCGACGAGCGGAAGCGCGACCGTGAACGGCCATGACATCCGTACGGAACCTGCCGCGGTCCGGGACTCGATCGGCATGGTCTTCCAGGACCCGAGCAGCGACGAGCTCCTCACCGCGTACGAGAACCTCAAGCTCCACGCGCTCATGTACGACGTCCCGCTCCGCGAGATCGACAGGCGCATCGATGACGCGCTCGGTCTCGTCGACCTCCGCGGCCGAAAGAACGACCAGGTGAAGAAGTACTCGGGCGGGATGCGGCGCCGCATGGAGATCGCACGGGGGCTGCTCCACGAACCCGCAGTCCTCTTCCTCGACGAGCCCACCATCGGCCTCGACCCGCAGACGCGGAAGCACATCTGGGAGTACATCCGCGGCCTCGCCTCGCGGCGGGAGATGACGATCATCCTGACGACGCATTACATGGAGGAAGCGGACCAATTGTGCGACCGCGTCGCGATCATCGACGGCGGCCGCATCGTCGCGCTCGGCGCGCCGGCGGAGCTGAAGGCAGGGATCAAAGGGGATCTCGTCACGCTCACCGGGAAGGCGCTGAAGCTGAGCGGGGTGCAGAAGCTCCCCTTCGTCCAGGCGGTAGAGCGGAACGGCGGGAAAGCATGCATCCATGTCACGGACGCGGCGAAGAACCTGCCGCGCCTCCTGCGGGTGGCGGGCGCAGTCGACTCCGTCGAGGTCCACTCCCCCGATTTCGATGACGTCTTCCTCCGGTACACGGGCAAGGCGATACGCGACGGCGACGCGGACGCGACCGAGTACATGCGCACCATGGCGAGGGCGAAGAAATGAGCGCGCGCAAGATAGCCAAAGGGATATACGCGCTCTGGTACCGCGAGTTCAAGGTCTTCCTCCGAGAGCGGAGCAGGATCATCTCCTCGATCTTCCTGCCGCTCCTCTGGTTCGTCATCTTCGGCGAAGGGATCGGCACGATCGCGAACGTCGGCGCTGACTACAACGCCTTCATCTTCCCCGGCTTCCTCGCCATGACGATCATCTTCAGCTCGCTCTTCAACGGCGCCTACCTCGTCTGGGACCGGAAGATCGACTTCCTCAAAGAAGTGCTCGTCGCGCCCCTCTCACGGACGACGACGTTCGTCGGCAAGGCGCTCGGCGGCGTCACGGATGCGATGCTCCAGGCGTGTATCCTCCTCGTCGTCGGCATCGCGATCGGGATGCCCTTCACGTTCTTCAACGTGCCGCTCGTCCTGGTGATGCTGATAGCGTTGGCGATCGGCTTGGTGAGCCTCGGCCTCATCATCGGCTCATTCATGGAGAGCCCGGAAGGGTTCGGCCTCGTCTCGAGCTTCGCCGTCTACCCGCTCTTCCTGCTTTCCGGCGCGCTCTACCCCCTCGATAAGCTGCCGGCCTGGATGAAGGTCGTGACGCACCTGGATCCGGCGACGTACGCGGTGGACGGTCTGCGGAGCGTGACGATCCACGCCTCCTCGCTCCCTTTCGTCACGGATTTAGTCATCGTGCTGGCGTTCGACGTCGTGCTGATAGCGGTCGGGACGTGGGCATTCAATCGGATGAAGCTCTAGAGCGCATCGAGGAACGCGACGATGTCCCCTGACTCGCCGATCCAACGGTCGCCGGCTTTCAGCACCGGCACCGTCCACACGCCCGCCTTCTCGTGTAGGAGGTTCCACATCAAGTCGTCGTCGCGCGGCACCTCGACCTTAGAGTACTTCAGGCGCTTCTCCGCGAGCTTCGCCCGCACCTTGGCGCAGAATGGGCACCCTTCGAATTGGTACAGCGTCAGTTCCATCCGCGGACGGACGCTCGCGACGATTATAAACGTTGCCTTTGAGGGTCGAGAACAGACGTCCCTTCTTCCGCAGTGACCCTGTCGACTGTGATCGGCCGAGGAGAGGTTTTATAAAACTCGCCGGGTCCACGCACCGTCATGTCGTTCGTCTCTGCCGCCTTCGCCTGGCTCGGCTCGTTCGCGGTGAACATCATCGCCGCGCTCGGCTACACCGGCGTCTTCCTTCTTATGCTCCTCGAGAGCACGGCGGTTCCAATCCCTGCGGAGGTCGTCATGCCTTTCGCCGGCTTCCTCGCCGTGTCAGGACGGTTCAACCTCTGGATCGTCATCCTCGTCGCCGGCCTCGGCAGCGTCGCGGGAACGCTCCTTTCCTACGCGCTCGGCCGCTACGGCGGCGAGCCGCTCCTCCACCGCTACGGACGATACCTCCTCCTCGAGACAGAGGACCTCCGCCGCACCGAACGATGGTTCGCGCGCCGAGGCGACACCACCGTCTTCTTCGCCCGCTTCATCCCTGTGGTGCGTCATCTCATCGGTATCCCTGCAGGAATCGGGAAGATGCGTCTCCGGACGCTCTGCATCTACACCTTTCTCGGCGCGAGCATCTGGAACGGCTTCCTCGCAGGGCTCGGCTACTTCCTCGGCCAACACTGGGGCGAGGTGCGGCAGTACAGCGAGCCGTTCTCGTACGCGGTCGCAGCGCTCCTCGTCATCGGTCTCATATGGTCGCTCGGGCACCACCTCCGGCGACGGCTCGCCGCGCGCCACCGACGAAACCTTTAAAAAAGCCCTCCGGTCCCTCCACCGCTCCGCAGCCCCGTAGTGTAGCGGCCAATCATTCAGCCCTCTGGAGGCTGAGACCTCGGTTCGAATCCGGGCGGGGCTATTATTGTTTTTTCCATCTAGAGGACTCAACCGCGCCAGTATCGTATATTCCAGTATATACTTCCTCTCTGTTCTTCAGAGCTGCGAGGCGTTTCTCGAGAAGTTCGAGGACTTGGGCGATTGTCTCGCAGCGATATTCGCGCAGCAACCGTTCTTTCTCTTGTTCGAGGAGATCCATGCCTCTTACGGGGCTTCATTGATAATTGTGACTGCCTCGGAGGATGTATGACGTTTTAGTTCTCTCTCGACGCGAAGGGTTTGGAGGATCGCTTGGACTTCTTTGAGTGCCTCGTCTTGATTCTTGACTTGTTCTTGAAGTAAGACGATGTCGTTGGTTTTCTCTTGTAGTTGGCGCTCGAGCTCAGTCTTGGTCACATCGACGTAGAGGTCGTCCTCTTGGATGGTGTCTTTCATGCCGAGGAGCTCTGTGTAGTAGTGGATCATGTCGGATTTCTTCCAACCGAAGCGGTACTTCAGAGCCGACTCGCTTTTGTAACGTGGCAGCCAGTAGCAAGCGCTCGCGTGGCGGAAGTCATACATGGTTAGTCCGTCGGCAATGATGTAGTATTTTCCGTTCTTCATCTGGGTTGTGCCTTTGAACTGACCGATTTTCAGAATTTTGAACCCCATGTTCTTGAGATATTTGTTGACGTTCGCGGGCGTCTTGGTGAACAAAGGAGTCTCAGGCCTGAGGCGTCTGTTGACGATGAACTCGCGGAGAAACCCACTGCAGAGCAGGAGTTTGATGCGTCGCCCGAAGGTCTTGCTCACTTCCTCCCGGATGGTAAGCGTATAGTGGCCGTCCTTCTCATTCCATTCGAGGTCGCTAACCCGGATGTTCATCATCTCCGTCGGGGCGCGGATACCGCTATCGAACAAGAAGAGCATCATAGTGCGATAGTAGAAGTTCGCTTCAGCACAGAGCTTGTTCAGATCGTCGATGGTAAAGTAGTTGAACTTTGGTTTGTCATCCCGACCATCCAGGTCCACTGTGACGTCGATTACAGCGACTCCTTTCTTGCGCTGTGTGCGCTCATACCAGTGCCAGAACGCCTTGAACGCCTTGACATACGTTCCCGCCGCCTTGATGGGAATGTGGCCCTTCGAACGCCCTCTAATCTCGCCTTCTCGCATCCGCTTGAGAAGGACCATGAGATCGCGCTCTCGGTCTGCCATCTCGGGGATGTATGTAACGCCTAGCTGATCCTGGAGAATGATTGCCCAACTGTGTAGCTTGGTCTTGACGTTCCGGAGTCGGATGTAGGATCGTGGTCCTTTCGCGCTCTCGGGGCTGACATTTGCGCCGACTTCCATATCATCGAGATACTGGCGAAGCAGAGCAGCATTCTCTTCGGTGAGTTGTTCGAAGGGGCCGCCAAGCTCATAGCGCCAGTGGCGATAGGCTCGTTCGCTGTTGTGCGGGTCAATCTTTACCAAGGGCTTTACCTTCATCTTATCGACGGTACAGGGAGGGGGAGTTTTTAAAGACAGTCGAGGACGAATGGATATTTTCGAGTCGACGACCACCCTTCTGTGACATTTCTTCCACCGTCGACACCTAGCTCAGGTATTTAAAAAGCCCCTCTCGGAGAACGTATATCGCGGCGGTGTGTTACCATTTCCGTGACCCTGCCGGGCTACGACGCCGTTGCCTAAGCCCTCTTCTACGATGACGACCACTCAGAAAGTATGGTCAAAACGAAGATGCTCGTCATCAGGATCACGGAGAAGCAAGAGCAAACGCTCCGGGAGATGATGCTTACGCTCGGTTTCAGAAAGAAATCGGAGTACATCCGCTCAGCACTCTTCAAAAACACCGGGGTGACGAAGAAATGAACGAATTCGAACTCCTCAGGGGCGAACGCCGCAGCTTCTTCTGTCCGAACAAACTCTGGAAAGAGCTCCTCGCACAGACGGATGACTGCGTTAGCGTTAGCACCTTTATACGACAAGCGATAATTGAGAAGATGTCGAAGGAATCGCCTGAACGCGAAGAATATTTTCAGAGTCTGCTTACAAGTGATTGAGAATAAAACATTCTTTATCTTGTTTTAATCTCTCCAATCGTGACAATTTCAGGATTTAGTTCTTTGATTGTCTCGGCGATGTCTTTGAGAGTGTTTTTGACAAGATCGCCAGTATTGTTCTTTGCAGTGACTTTATCCATTTCTTGTTCGAGAACTTTCTCGGATGCTGATTTTCCCACTATGCTCTTTATTTTTTCTAAATCTTTTTCACGGTCATCTAATATATCTGCGAATTTAAGCATCTTTGCCTGTAGTTTAATTATCTCCGACGGTGTTTTCTTTATTTCGTGAGCATAGTCCTTCGCATCTAGGTCGATTGTCTTCGCGTATAACCTGAATGCATCGGCCATCTCTTTATAATTTTCTACACCGACGGTGATTGACCCGCCGAAGTATGAAAGTTTCGCAACAATTGTCTTTTTCAGTTCATTCTCGAATGCTTCTTTCTCCTCGGTCCCTAAGGATGTTTTTTCGGAGAGGTTCTGAAGTGATATGCCGAGTAAAATCGGATTTTCTGTCGTGAAGGTCAACGTTTTCTGTCTTCCATCAACAGCAATTCTCACCGAATCGCTGAACGGCTCTATGCTAAGGAGCTTTTTGTAGGAATAGTTATAGCTCTTGAATTGACCAGCATAGATAACTCTTTTTGAGGTTATATACAAGATTCCTGAGTCGATTTTGCGGAGTTCACCATGTGATTCAGCTTGACCGGAACCCATGTTGAACCACCAGCCCTTTGCAATTCTGATACTGTGCCCAGTCCTGACATAATTTCTTATCGCGCGCTCTTCATAGAGGCTTGAAGGTTGGGCATACGTGATAATCTCATCTTTAGGGAGAATCAGCTTTGCTCGAGCATTCTTGACGTCTTCCTTCATTTCAATATACTTCTCGAATTGCATCACCGGCGATTCTTTCTTTTTTGAGTTGATTGCCCAGCTAACCAAGTAAATGATAAGACAGATGATGCCTATTGGCCATAAAACAATCAAAAGAATAATGATAAGTATTCTGAGCCAGATATTCAGCCCATCAAACCACGACTTGAAGGACATGATTTTTGCCTCATCTTGTTATTTATAAAACATTTTCTTTTTTGTCATTTTCAGCATCTTTTTGCTCTGTTTTCTTATGGTGACCTCTATCACGCCAGTCGTGTTTGCCACCTGTCTCTGTGTTCTCAATTCGCTGTTCTCCTTCGCTGCGAGGTAGAGGGCTGCCGCTACGATGGTCTCGGGGCGTTGTCCCCTACTCTTTTGCCGCTCTACAATCTCGGCGGCCCGGCTGATGGTCTCTGCTTTGAGTTCAAGGCGTGAGCCGAAGCGCTGGACGAGATCTACGGGCTTAATCGGGCTCAAGCGCAGGCCGAGCCCCCTAGTGAGGAGTCTGTAGGCTCTGAGCATCTTCGTCTTGCTGACGCTGCTGTAGGCCGTAATCTCCAGCGGTGTCTTGGGGATGTCGTGGAGGAGACAGGCGGCGTAGACGCTCGCGTAGAGGAGGCTCTGGTTGTCCCGTCCCCGATTGAGGCCTTTCTCGGCTGCTTGGGTGAAGATGAGGAAGGACTCGGTGGTAATCCGGTCTGGGAGCTTGAGCTTGCCCGTCAGGAGGCTAATCTGTGCCTTGGCGGCCTGGAGGTTCTTCTGCTTCGTGCTGAAGAGCCAGGCGGTTTTGACAATCCTGCCATCGTATTGGAACGTTCCGGCTGTCGCTACAGCGGGCTGCGCAGGGCGGTTTATTTCGCCTTGGTGCTCGGTTGGGCTGTCTTCGGTGATGAGGCCGCAGGCTATGCAGACGACCTCGTATCCGGCTTCTTTGAGGGTTCCGCCGCATTCAGGGCATCTCATGATTCCACCTCCTCCGTGAAGTACAGGAGCACTGGCATGATCTTCTTTTCGTGGAGTTCCTTGACCCTTGCCAGTGCCTGTTCGACGCTGAGGCAGAGCTCCATCTTGTAGCCTACCGGCTTGTCCCCTTCGAAAAGGTTCCTGATGGGCTTCTTCAGGTCTATTCTTCGTCTTCTATCGTTGTAGAAGACCTTGCCAGCGACGCTGATAATTTTATCCTGCGTGGTGACTGGCTGCTGCATACAACACCCCCTTTGGCTTGTTGCTGTTGTTGCACTCCCAGCCGAATCAGAATTCACACACTAGGTGTTATTCTGCCTCCGGCGGGGACACGGATGCACTTAGCCTAGTACGGCAAGCGCATATCCCGGGGCTCGCAGCCGTAGCTAACACGGTGCTTCCAGAATTCGATGCCATTCGTGTTAGCCATAATAATCACTCCTTTGGAATGGTAGTAATTCGTTCCCCTATATAAATTTTCGCCGCCGTTGTCCGAAAGATTTTCGGATTCACTTGATTCGCTCCCAGCCGGACTGATCCTGCTGTGCGAGCCATGCTTCGAACTCTTCAGCGGTTACCACGAACCATTTCTCCATACGTTCCGGTTGCTTGTTCTGGTTCATATGTGTTCACCTCGTTCCGACGAAGGATTTTCGCGCCCCCGACGATTAGGACCCTATATTGGAGCCAATGGTGCCCGAATTCGACGTTTATAGCCAGTATTAGGACCCTAAATCCGCCCATAATGTATGTTCTCCCTTACCGGGAGGTTTGGGTCCTAATGAACTCCTGGAGTTCGGTGCGGACGAGGAGGCGGACGCCCGGAGCGATGCGCTCGTAGTGCGGTCTGAAATCGCTGTCCGCGAGGATGATGACGAGTCGCTTCCCGTATTGGTTCTTGAGTTCTGCGAACTTCTTTTCAAGTCGAGATTTGTGCTTCTTGAATCCGAGACCAGTTTCTACCTCTACCGCGATCTCTTTTCCGGCCTTGTTCTTGAAGAGCAGGTCGACTTTGTCAGTCACGCTCACGTCAACTGCAAGCCCGCGTTTCATGAGTTCGTCTTTGAGGTTTAGAACGATGAACGTATGCTCTGGGCTCTCAATGTTGTTGTCCTTAATCCAGCATTCTTCCTGGCGCGGCTTCCCAATCGGCATGAACATTCCTGGCGAGTAGCCTTGATTGGTGAGGAAATTCTTCTCATCTATGGTGAGATCTGCACCGTAGTAGAGCCCTTGCTTCGGATCAAGGGTGATGTTGACCTCGCGCCGCTCATCGGGAACGACTTTGCTCTCAGATTCGTTCGGGTTCGTGGTGACCAGAAGGTGCTCTTTCTCGGATGCGATGACGGTGAGTTCCTGGTGGTCGTTGTCCAGAATCAAGATGCCCCTGCCTTGCGTGGCGGTAAGGAGGTATTCGCGTTCCGGGTTGCTCAGATGGAACGTTCTGACGACCGAATCGATGATCGCGGCTTTCTGGCGGAGGAGGAAGCTGTAGCTGCTGTTCGCAAGGACTGCGTGTCCCGCGCCGCTGTTGATGAGGTCAGCCACATCCTGCGTGATGAGCAGGAGGCCCATGTTGAACTTTCGGCACGTCTTGACAATCTCGAAGAGGTAGCTCGCTTCTTCTGTGTGGCTGAGGAGGCTCCACGCTTCGTCCACCACCAGGAGTTTTTTGCCGGGGCGGCGCTTCATGGTCATGTAGGCGTAGTCCAGGATGAGGAACATGACGACGGGCTTGACTTGCTTGGGCATATCCCCTATGTTGAAGCAGACGAAGTCCTTGCCGTAGTTGATGTTGCTCTGCTTGTTCAGGAAGCCGAAGACACCCTCGGTGTAGAGGTAGAGGCGGTTGATGAGCGCCCGGTACGTGACCTTCTCAGACTGCGCCGCCTGGGAGTCCATGCTCACGAGAGTGTGGTACAGGTCGCCCAGGATTGGCGGCTTCTTGTTCTTGTACACGTCAGCCGTGATGCCCTTCTTGGCGTAGGTGACGTTGACTGCCCGGTCCAGGATGCTCTTCTGGATCTCGCTGAGCTCGCCGAACATGATTCGGAACAAGTCCATGAGCGCCAGGCGTTTTTCGACGTAATCGTGGCCCATGAGGTCGAGGGGGTTGATGATGGTCGCGCTGGTTCGGCTTATGGTGACGTGCTCGCCGCCACAGGCCTGGACGAGCCCTGCATACTCGCCTTGCGGGTCCACGACCGTGACGCACGTGCCGTTCATGAGCTGGCGGCTGATCATGAGCTTGGTGAAGTAGCTCTTTCCTGCACCACTGGTGGCGAGGACGATGCCGTTCGCGTTGCTCAGGCTGAATAGGTCCTTGATGTAGGGCACCCCGTTCTTGTTCAGGCCGAGGAGGGTTCCGGTCTCCTCCATGGTGAGGAAGGGGCTGGTGCATGGGAAGAACGCGCTCAGAGCCCCGGTGGTGACGTTGCGTTTGAGGCCGAGCCAATCCTTGCCCAGGGGCATCATGGCTTTGTACGCCGCTGCCTGGCGAAACAGGGGCGTTGTCGGGATAATCATGATGCTCTGGAGCTCTGCCTCTACTTTGCGGGTCAGGAGGTCCAGGTCGGCCTTATTCGCGGCTTTACACGCGATTAAGAGGCTGACATTGAAGAGCTTCTCCTCGCCCTTCTGGAGCGCCTCGAGGACCTTGAGGGTGTCCTTGTACTTAATCTCCAGGGAGGGGTTGACGCTGTGGTGCTGTTCCTCCGCATACAGGTCGGCTCGTTGCTTCTGGAGCTCCCGGTTCAGGAGGACCATCGTTGATTCGATGGTGAATGGCTCAATCTGGATGCTCAGGTCGTAGTTCTCATTGCTGCTGATGAGCTTGTCCAGGAAGCCACTTTCCACGAGGCGCGGGTACCCGTCAGCCGCGATGACCCTGATGAGCTGGCCGTCGACTTGGAGGTGGTCGATGTTGTCCCTGACCCTGCCTGGCGCCAGGAGGTAGTGGAGGCCGGAAACCCCGATCGGAGGCTCCCGGTCCGACGCCCGGTAGTATCGCTTGAGCATCTCCAGTAGCGCCTTGTCGTTCAGCCGGACGGCGTGCAGGCCGAGCCCTTTGAGTCGGTCAAGGCAGACCCTGCATTGGATGTCCAAGCTGCTCCGTTCCGGGATGATGAGGTAGAACTCCCGGTTGCGTTGCGTCGCCATCCGGCTCTTCGTGAACGCGGCGAACTCGTCATAGAGCGTCTCGTTCTTCGTCCGTTTCTTGAGGCTCTCCAGGTAGGGTTCGAGACTGAGCTCTTGCGTCGTCACGATGAACTGGACGGGGAACTCGAGGCTATTCAGGAACTTCTGGAACCCGATGATAATCGACTCCTGTTCTTCATTCGTTTTGATCCCGAAGTTCAAGGGCGTAATCCGAAGCAGGGCGACCTTCTCTTCGGAGACGATGGTGTTGTTCTCAATCTTCTTGACCGGGACGAGGCGCTCCATCCGCTTCGTGCCGAGACGGGACTCGCGGAACTGGAGGTATCGGGAGGCGTTCCGCAGCCAGATGCCGAGGTCGAAGAAGATGAACATCATTCCCAGGACGAAGGGGATGATGGCGAGGCAGAGCTTCAGGTCCATGCTCAGATTGCTCGTCAGGACCATCAGGGTGAGGGTGCCGAAGAGGGCTGCCCAGCCGAGTTGGACGAAGGTCAAGCCGAACATGATGCGCTCTTTGTGCTGGAGTTGCTGGGGAATTTCGTAGGCCATGTTACATCATCGCTCCAATGTATTTTGCCGCTTGCATCATGCTCTGGGCCCCGTCGCTCATTCCGGACTTGGTCACGATGTGCTTGGCGAGCAGGAGGAATAGGAGGTCGATCATGAGGAAGCAGGTGATCATGACGACGATCTTGTACCCGGCAAAGAGGGGTAGGCTAATCATCTGGCTGCAGCCGAGGATGATGACTGCGTCCAGGAACGTGACGAAGATGCACAGCCCCAGGAGATTCATGATGAGGTGGCCGTAGCTCCGTAGCGGTGGCATGAAGTAGCAGAACACCCCGATGGGTGCGAAGAGGACGCCGAACGCCACGATGAGGTAGCGCATGGCCAGGAAGAGCATCGTCACCAGCAAGACCAAGGCATACAGCCCGACCAGGAGGAGTTCCAAGCCGATGTTGCTGATGTTGTCCGCTGTCAGGAGGAAGAACTGCGGATTGACCAGGCTGAGAACTGCCTGGGTCATGAGGCCGCCGATATCGACGATGAGTCCGTAGAGGTAGTAGCTGGCTTGGACGAGGACGATCATGATGACGGTGTTTTTGAGCCATTCCTTGGCCATTTCCCGCTTCAGGACGTTGTGGCCGCTGGTGAGGAACTGGTACCCGGCATAGAGGAACAGGAACCCGTAGAAGAGGCTCAGGCAGTAGACGATGATTACCCAGACGCCCTGGAAGAGGCTGATGCTCGGGGAGGCCTCCAATAAGTCCTTTACGAGGCTCAGAAGCGGCTCCAGCGGGGCGTTGATGATGCTCAGGAGGAAGCTGTAGAGCGCCCCTGGGAGGCAACTGCCGAGGTTTGTGAGGCCACAATCCTCCGCCCGGACCATCGGCAAGGCCAAGAGGACGCCGAGGCCGATTCCGGGGAGCTTCCGCCAGTACTTACGGGAAACCCGGTACGCGGCGACCAGGATGCCCGCGATGACGGCCATTTTGAGGATGAAGACCCAATCTACGGTGACGCTGGGCGGGGTGAACGCCGCGCTGGGAGGGGCTGAGAGGTTCTGGGCGCAGGGCTTGGTCTGGTTCGTGAAGAAGTCCTCAGCCCTGACCGTGCAGTTTGAGGCATTCGGCACGAAGAACGTCCCGTTGTACCAGCGGAGGTTCTGCGCCGTTTGGACCTCGAGCTTCTCCGCGTGAAGCTCCAGGAGGTAGAAGGGCTTCTTCGTGAAGTTCGCCGTGTACACCCATTCCGTGGCGGAGTAGTTGCTTTGCCCCATGCTGAGCCAGACGCTCGTATTCGCATCATGGACCAGGAACGCCTTCGTAGTGCCCGAGTAGTTCGTGGCTAGGGTGAATGTGGCGTTCAGGGCGTGGCGGTCATACGTCGTGTTGAGGCTGTCGTTCAGGAGGAGGGTGTCCGTCGTGTAGTTTGTCTTGGTCTTTGGGCAGCGCCAGCAGTACCGGACGCAGACGCCGTTCCGGGTTCGACAGCAGTACTTCTGCCAGGTGTAGTAGTCGTTCTTGATTGTGGCACGGATGCTCAACTCCTCTCTGATATTCGCGTCAAAGATCAGGATGTTGATCGGGACGACTTTTCCGGTGCCCATCGTGATGTTGTTCGCCTTCGTTGTGAGGGTGCTCGTGTTCTCGGTGAGGTAGTGGAGTATCTTGCACGTTGCCCCATTGCTCTGCGAAGGATTAGTGTAATTTGCTGGCACCTTGATCCAGTAGCTCGCCTCGGAACGGACGGCCACCTTGGCCGGACAGTAGCGAGTCTTGTTGAGCAGGACGCTCGGCTGGATTGTCAAGAGGGCGACCCAGGCATCCATGATGACACCCTTCTGAATTTTAGTATAACCGAACGGCGCATTGTTGACGACGATGCCCTGATTGTAGGCGGCGATGGCTGCGTGGTCCGGGTGACTCGTGTTCGTGTAGATTAGGTTGGCGATGAGGTCTTCATTCACCGTCAAAGCGGCGAGGCAGTTCGTCTGGTTCTGGAAGTAGCTGCAGTTGAAGGCAGCGGTAGCTGGGACGAAAGCGAGAAATAAAAGGAGAAAAAGAGGTTTCATCCGACCAGGTATTGCACGACGAGCGGTGCAACCCAGATGATGATGAGGCCCACCACGATGTACCCCGCCATGGTCTTGGCGGACTCGCGTTTGGCCGTGTCGTCGCCGCTCATGATGAACGTGACACCCGCAAAGACGAGGAACAGCACGGCAAGGACCGTGGCCGCGTACTTCACGAAGTTGTACACCTTCATCACAGGGCTCAATATCTGGTCGAACGTCGCTTGGTCCTGGGGCGAGATCGTCTGATTGAACTCGACCGCCATGACGAGCGGCGTGATGCTCAGGAAGAGCATCACCAACAGCAAGGCAGTTTTCATTCTTGGCACCTCCGCGCTTCGAATGCCTCGAGACTACCGTACTTCCACTCGATGAAGGTGCGGCACGACTCGCACAGCTCCTCCTCGGGTGTGTCCTTCAGGCATAAGACGCAAATCATGCTAGAACAAGGCGCCTGAAAAGCCTAGAAAGGATGTCGGAGAACGTATTACATCGTTTGATGTTAGCTCATCTTGTGAGCTTAGCTATGAGATTCACAGAATATAATGCCAGAAGATGACGCAAGGGAACGCCCCCTCGGGGAGGTTCTCCGCGATCAAACTGTATGTGATTGCCAAGGGGCAATATCACTGCTCCATATTTTTGTTCGGGGAAGTGTTTGTCGACTAGAGATTTGACCTTCGACAATGCTTCTCTCGGCGTGAAGTGTTGAGAATCTGGCTTAACCAAACAATATTGTTCCTGAAATTTCATCGCTGTAGGTATTCGTCCTGAGAATGTCCTCTCTACTTGCACCATAAATTCGTTCAGTTTTTCTTCATCCACATCCTTCAGGACTGCCTTGATTTGACTCTGAGTAGGAAGCGCTTTTTTCATACTGTCTTTTCCTGTTGCATGATGTATGCTCGCTTCCCATCTTATCTTCTTGTTCTGTTTATTCAGTGAGTTAGTGAGCTCGACTCTATAGTTCCCTTGCTTCAAGTCGGGTACAATCTCTGCAAATGTTGAGTAGATATCACGATTTCGTGATTTCTTAAGAGATGGCTGCTTTTCTCTGAGATTCGCAATTAGTTTCTCTTTCTCGGGCCGGTGTATAAATGCCTCTGAAGGTGTTCGTTTTTTATGCTCGATAAGTATTGCTCTGGCAAAAGCAGCCGACATCTTTGGGCACACCGCATTTCCGACTAGCCGATACTTAGTCGATTCATTGCTTCCTTGAAAGAGATATGTGAGAGGAAACGACATTAAAGCGGCAACTTCTCGAATAGTTGGCGATCGATATATTTCTGGATGACCATTACGAAGAATCATTGATTCTCTCGACACTACCGATTTGGTCGCCATTACAGTCCTACTCGGTTTTGATTCGTCTTCTGGGAAGCTCATCCGACCATAGTATCTTGCTTGAAGCTTCTTGTTTCTTGCGTCTTCCCACTCGAAACGAGGTATCGTGGTGTCATAGAAATGATCTGTAATCTGGATATTGGAGATAAGGATGCCGTAATTTGGATCTTTAATCTGCGACGCGGTTGAACGTAGGGCATCGAGCACATGTCCAAGAGTGACCCAGTCCTCTTGCGTCGGAGTCGTCGGGGTTGGTTTGATGAACTGACCACAAATGAATCGCTCTCTTCGTTGAGGAACTCCGAAGTGAACTGCGTTATGGACATTCTCAAGAGATTTATCGATTCTCAAAGCAACGTCATTCTCGCTAAAATCAATTTTTAGGGCGCGAAGAGTCTTGTTGTCCAGCCCTAGCATCTTGAATGTGTACTCATCTTTGACATAATTGCGAGAATTTGGCACGTTCTCCATCAACCAATACTTCAATCGAGAGCCTTTCTTGTGCTTCTTAAGAGCGACAATCTGCAGATACTTCTCTATTAGTTGTATGCCAATCGTTTTGTTGGCGTTGCCTGCACGGTTTGATCCTGAAAATGCTACGCAAGGAGGACTGCCGACTATGACATCAACATCGGGAATCATATCATGGGCGATGATTTGTTCAGGACTAAGTTCGAGTACGTCTGTGAGAAGTGTTTGCGCTCCCGGATGATTAAGCTTGAATGTATTTATGGCTGGTTTCCAATAATCCAGACCAAACTTCACTTCGAAGCCCATCTGTCTGAATCCCTCTGAGAAACCGCCCGCCCCGCAGAAGAAGTCGGCAACCGTCAGTTTATCTTCGGTCCTTTGCACCATTCTGATCCACTAATTCTTAAACGATCTCCTAATCCCTTTATTTAAATGTTGTCACAGTCGATTCATTTTTAAAGATGCTGAGAATCAGAAGCCGCATCTGACGCAAGTGTTTGGACGCTTATTTCCAGTGCTTTTTGATATAGGCTGTTGCTTCTTTCGTGTTAAGTTGCTGAGTGGAATTGCCCGTACGTATGAAGAAGTGGGTGGTATCTTTGTTCTCGACATACACTGGTTCGGACGCTTTTTTGACTTGTACTGATGCGACTTTCTTCCCGTCATAATCTTCAAATGATGTCGAGATAAGCTGTGCATGCTCTTTACCAATATAGTTGCTGACGATTTCCCCTATTTTTAGCTGGAAACCATCCTCGTTCTGCTTTTTCAAGAGAGAGATGTCCTTTTCCAGTCCCAAGATATTCTTGTCATCATCTATCCCGATTATTAGTCTTCCACCGTCAGCATTCATGAACCCGGCGATGGTCTTCGCAATGGAGACAATCAAATCCTTGTTCGGTTTGTTTTGTTTATAGTCCCATTCTATAGACGATTTGAATTCGACTGTCTCATCCTCGCGTAATGCTTCGAGGCCGGTTTTCTTCTCTCGAATCATTTCTCCTGCGAGTTTTGATGCTTCATTCATCTTTTGTTCCAGAAGAAGCATGAAATTCTCAGATGTTCTGTACTCCTCGATGAGTAGCTGTAACTCACTCAGGCCAGCTATGGAGTATTCCTCCGCAATCTTCTTGACCTCATTCATGTCCTTAAGGATGAGCATATCGCCCGTCTCAGCGACCGCAATTGAGGTAATTAACCAGAGATCCGCGTCAGAAAAACTGTCTGTATTCAGCAAAGGATAGCGTTTGATTTCTTTTCGTTTCAGTCTCTTCACAAATGCAAGAGACATGCAAAGCATGAAAATGTGCTTTGCTTTCATATTCTGGAAGATGAATCCTTGCTCAAGGTCGTCGTATATCTTACGAGCGTCCCTGGTTATGTTCAGGTTCCTTCCAAAAAGTTCTCTTAGTTCCAACTCCGCACCTCAGTCACACCATGGCTCATCACGAAACGAGATTCCTGAGCTATACGCTTAGAAAGCAAGTCTCTGATTGTGGCAGTATATTCCTGATCCTTCATCAGAAGGACAACCTGTGTTCCTTTGAGATAGTCTGGCAACTTCCGCGCCACATTCTCTCTTTGTTCATTATCTATGTTTGCTAGGGGCGTGTCGATGAATACTGGGAACTTGAATCCGGAGACCTCGCTCAAAGCAGCAATGAATGACAACAATAGGAGCTGTTTCGGACCACTTGCGAGATTGTGCATCCAGTTTGTTCCTTTGCCGTCGGTAAGTCTGAGGTCATAATCATGATTGATTGTGAACTCAGTATATTTCTCTTTGTCCCAATGGAGTGTTTTGAAGTATTCCCATGTCTTCTCTTGCACTTGTTCTCTGACTTCCTGTAGAATCTCTACCTCAATTTTATTCAGTGCATTTGATGCGCGATCAATAAACTCAGCGGTGACCTTCTTTCTTTCTCCGCCTTTCTTCTTCACACCTTCTTGATTGAGACTTTGTCGTAGTTGACTCAGTTGTCCAGTTCGTAGATTTATGGCGGCAGTCAATCTCGAGACGGAAGCTATTTGAGACTCTCTGTTTGTCATAAGAGACTCGCGTTGATTTGTCTGTTGAATTATGTCGTCTTCTTTAGTGTCCTTAAGATTCTTTGATATTTCTTGAAGATCTTTATCGTGCTTTTTATTAAGTTCCACTAGTTTTTCGAGTTTCTTGTTCAGAGTGGCTATCTCGTTGAGTGATTGAGGGATTTCGCGCTCTAGAATATCGGTGATTCTGAATTTACCTTCTGAAAGCGTGGCCTTGAATTCATTGAAATTATTCTCTCTAATCTTTTCTTTTAAGAGAGTCACACATTCTTGGTCGTGAGTAGTGTTGAGCGTCCTCCCGCAGACGCATTTCTTTTGTCGCAACAGTTCTTCAAGATATTTGTTGTCGATATTTGGCTGGAACTTATCCCTCTCTAATTCAGCATTTATTAGATTGATAAAGTTCTGCAACGCACCAGATGCGATGGCCAGAGGAGCGGATGATATGGCAATCGTTCTCAACTGTTTCTTGATTTGATCTATTTCTTGGTTATTGGAAGCAATCTTTTCACGGATATCGCGTTCTTGTCTCGCCCATTCTCGTATGAGTGGGATGTTATAGTCAGAGAGGAACTTCTCGATTCTGTCAATCTCCTCCTTTGCTTTGGCGATTTCTCCTTTTCGAGTTTCAATAGCTTCCGTATTTCTCGCTATATACTCCTCCGCCTCTTCAATCTCATGGTTCAATTTCGCCATTCCTGCATCGTATTCGTCGTCTTTATCGGAGGTCCATATCTGATCTCGGACTTTCTGGAGATGCTCTATCGCCAGCTTGACCTGTTTGATTTGAGAGGTTCTTTCGATTGCTTGGCGGATGTTCTCGTTGTTATTGAATGAGAAGTGCTTTTCGAGCTTCTCACCTTCAAACATGAAAAAGAGGTGGATTTCCCTCGGCAATATGCTGTTTATTACATTAGTAAAATTATACTCGGGAACGGGTCTACAGTCGTTCTTTTCCCATTCCATTATTGAGCCGGTCGGCTCTTTTAAGATGTGCATCTTGTTATTGAGCTTCTGGTACATTGCATCCCGTTTAATCACATAAATGGGCAAATCCGTTTCATCGTCGTTCAAGGTGATTTCAACATAGACGCTATCAATCTCCTTCTCCTTCATATCGTGTTGTCTGGCGACAGTAAATGCGGGCAAAGTGTGGTCATGACCTGAACTGGTCTCCTCACCATACAAACACCAAGCAATAGCTGAGAGGAAAGTGGTCTTACCAACGTCAGATTTAGCTTCAATCACAGAAAACTTGTTTTTTGCCTCTTTCTTGAACGTTACAACTATTGGCTTCTCCGGATTGCTGAACGGACGGAAGTTCTTGAGTTTGATTTCAGAGATCCACATCTTTGTGCTCCTTCTGGCTGTATCCGTCCGCCCACTGTTTGTAGGAGTCGGTGTATCTTCCTTTGGCCGCCGAGAGGTTCTTTAATTCATTCTCAAGAACATCGAGCAGAAACGATTTCAAATGCTCGCTTTCGTCTAATTCGGAGATTTTCCTTGTGATTATCTTATTCAGTTCTGATCGTCTCATTGTGGTACGCTCAACAGGGCTTGATATTTAGTCAGATTATTCTTTACGGTCAAGGGGTTCCTTGCTGACTGCAGGAACTCGTCAACCCTCAATAACTCCCGCCTTAACGCTGAACGCTCTGACTCCGATATTTTTAAAGGTATTCTTTCCCAAGGGAAAACCAAGACGTCATGTATAATCGAGAACTCTTTTCCCGGCGAGCGTCTCAGTATTCTCCCTCTTCTTTGAATAAACTCTACCGGATTCCCGCTACTCGCCAAAATAATTGCTCTTTCAATTCCTGGGACGTCGATACCTTCATCTAGGACCTTCATAGCAATCACTGCTTGATATTTGTCCTCCTGGAACAACCTTATGATTTCTTGCCTATATTCAAGGCTTTCTTCATGAGTTATCTGATGAGCCCTAATTTTCTTGTCGTGCAGTATCTCCTTGACCCGTTCTATCTGTTTATCGGAACAATAGATTAGTGTTCGTTTAATATCTGGTATTGAAGAAAGGATTTTCTCAAAAGCAGCCCATTTTGCCTCAGCATTAACGAGTATTCTTGACCGCTCAAGAATCATCATGAATATTTTATCGTCGACTTTTCCCTTGTTGGCGTGTATTGCTCGTGCTATCCGAGTTGAAAGCGACTCATATTTTTCTCTTTCTTCATCAGTCAATATAGCAATTTCCGCATAATATTCGTATTCGGTCAGAAACTCAGGTATGGCCTGTTTCATGCTGAATTCAAAACATATCCCTTCAAAGTAGTCGAGTAGTTCCTGTGTCCCTTCGGGGTCCATGTATATCTCTGGTGTGGCGCTCAGACCAAGACGACCGATAAACTCCGGAAGCATCCCTTTCCTTGTCTCAGGTGCCCACGCGTGATGTACTTCGTCGCAGACCAATAGCTTGGTCTCTTCAGTTTTATTCACGAAATCTATTAAATCCTTCGAACAGAATGAATCATATGTTGCTACAGCAAAAAGATTCTCGGCTCTTCCTAGACGAAGCTTCAGAATCCCCGTCTTCAAGTCGGCAGCCCACACGGATTTGTTCTGCATGACTGGAATTATGTTTTTGAAACCTTCCGCCTCTAGGTTTTCTATCCATTGGGAGACGAGTAGCTGTGTTGGTGCAACAATCACTACCAACGACTTAGGATATCTTTTCAGGAAGGCGTCTATGGCGCGTAGAGCAGTGAATGTCTTTCCCGTTCCAGTCGCCATCTTCAATATGCCCTTAAAATTCTTCGACCAGTTCCTGATGGCCTCTTCTTGGTACTCCCTGAGCTCCCTTCTCGAAGGTTCTTTCTGCTCCCGTCTAAATGAGTATCTCCCTTTGTACTCGTCCTTGGCTCTCCTCAGACAGTATTCTGAGAGCGTGTTGAATTCTTCTTCGGTCTTCGGTGATCGCTGTATTAGTTGTTTTTTGAAAGCATCACTAATCGGATAAACGCGCATATTCCCTGTCAAGTCATTCCAGAGCTCTTCGAAGTCCTCAAGATCGTGTTTTAGGTGTCGCTCTTTGTCGGATTCCACCCACCCTAGGTAGACGTGGAATTTTTCGTGGTTAAATAACCATCCAGATGCGGTCTCGTTATCTGACCCGAAAAACTCAATCATGTTTCCGGAGGAATCTTCAAGAATGCCATATTTCTGGTGTTCTATTCCTTTGTTGCCACCAGGAACTGCTATGCGAATTTCCAGACGACCACTTCTTACCATCCATCCAAGCATCTTTAGATGATCTTTCTTTAATTCATCTTCGCTGCAATCAATTTCGGTGATGATGCTCTTTTCAGCTTCACTGATTGCTCTTGCTATTGTCTCCGCGTCGACTTCACTCAGCTTCACACTCGTAATCAGTTGCATACGACCGCCATTCTTGATGAACTCAGCCATCCCTTTTGCTGCTACGGCCAGAGAGCTAGAAGAGAAGAACCCTGAGACGCGCTTGTAGGTTACTGCCCGGGACAAAGCAGGAATATAGAATGAGTCCAGAACGTCTTCTTTCGCAGAGTCATAGACTCCTTTGCTTTCCAAGCCTAAATCCCTGAGGCTCATGCTCGAGCTAATTGATTCGCTTTTAAAAAGGTATCTCGATAAATTCCAGTTTACGCACACGTTCAACAGCAAAATGGGCGTATTTTGCATCGAGTTCGCAACCGAGGAATTGTCTGCCTGTCTGGCGTGCCGCTACGGCTGTGCTGCCGACCCCCATGAATGGGTCTAAAACCACATCTCCGGGCTTGCTAGAGGCCTCTATGAGGCGTTTAAGCACCGCCAGGGGTTTCTGAGTGGGGTGAACTGAGCCGCCTTCTGGGCTGCGGAGTCGTTCTGCCCCGGTCAGGATTGGGGTGATGAAGAGGTTCTTCATGGCCCCTTGGCTGGGGAAGTTGAAGGTAATCTTGTTGAGCTTGACCTTCTCGTTGACGGCGTAGACGATGTATTCGTTGGCGAAGACCCAGTTGGTCTTGCTCAGGCGGGGTGGCGGGTTGGTCTTGCTCCAAACGAGGAGGTTGCGGAAGAACCAGGCCTCCTGGAAGATGCGCATGTAGATGGGGATTTGTTCGGTGCTGCAGAACACGTAGATCTGCCCGGTCGGCTTCAGGACGCGCTTGAGCTCCTTCATGACCGGGACGGGGTCGAAGCCATAGTCCCAGTCGCCGAAGTCCTTCCGGATATGCCGTCCATCGTAGACGAGGTTTTGTTTTCTGGAGATGTTGTAGGGTGGGTCGGTCACGACGAGATCGACGCTGTTGTCAGGCAGTTCTTTGAGATATTCGAGGCAATCCATGCAGGCGATGGTGTTCAGTTTCATGCCCTGTAACGGGTTGCACTTTCAGAAATTCGGGACTCGGAAAATGTACATCAAAAAAGAAGTTTTAGTCACGGCCCTCATTAGCACCATCTTCGAACCCGTCCTGGTAGAGCTTGTTTAGGACGGTGTCGAGCTCTTCCTTCGTCTTGGCCGTCTTGACCGCTTTCCGATACCCCTGTAAGTACTTGTCCGCCATGTCATTCACCCCCTATTCTCGCAATAGATCGTCGAAATCGACGTAGTCATGCGGGTTCTCCACGTTCCGGAACTGGCGCAGCCGATCATCCCGGAAGAACCGCTTCCCTTTCATTTCCACTATTGGTAGTTGGGTTACCATAGGTTATCGCCTCCTTAGAAAGCCCGAGCCTGAACGAGGCGATTATTCTGTCTCGGAGAATGTATGACATCTGAAGCCACTGGTCAACCGCGCGCAGCGCATTTAAGCCGATCTCACCTTCTTCGTGAGTGGCGCTTCACATCCTCAAGGGCAACGGGAGGGCGCTCGATCACGACGTCGTCCGGTTCGCGTTAGCGTACACGCCATGCCTCCTCGTAGATTGTGCAGACGCGGCCGACCCATACCAACACCCAGACACAGATGTTGCGACGTTCCTTGCAGTTCATGTGGTTCAGGCGGAACTCCTGTACCGGCTCCGAGACATCCTCCGCGCCCTGCCGCAGACCGTGCGGCGGCTCGGCGTCAAACGTGTCGTCATCACGCAATTCACGCGCCTTTTCCATTATCACGATGAGGCGGAGAACGCGGATATTTACGAGGAAGTGTGGCGGCGGATCGGCGAAGCTGCAAAGGAGCTCGACGTCGTTGTCGGCGTTCCGGAGGGATCAGTCCATGAGGCGTATGCGGAACGCCTCGGAGGGTTAAGATGGGACACACGGTCAGCAGCCAACGACACGTCACCGACGTCCTCCTCGAAGAGTTCAAGGCCTATGGGAGCAGCTTGCGACAGGATGAGCGCGTCATGTATGAGCGTCTTGTCAAGCAGGCGTTGAAACACGTGGGGAGCGTCACGTACACGAGCAGCACCGAAGCATGGGCGTTCGTCCTCCTCAGCATGATGCTCGAACAAGAAAAACGGATTAGCGCCTTGGAGGGACAGAATGAAAGCGTGGTTCATGGACGCGTACCGACACCAGAGCAACCTCATCCTCTGGTTCAAGACGCCGGACGAGAACATACGACTTGAGCGACCACTCCGCACCACCATCTACCTCGAAGCAACCCAACAAGCAGAAGAATACCTCACTCACCAGACAATCCCGTTTCGTCGTGTCCGGCGACAGAACTATCGCAGGGAATGGCAGGACGTCTTCGAGATTGTCGTCCCTCATCTGGCCATGTTCGAGCGCTTCGTCCGATGGATCGAAGAAGGTACGAAGCACCAGGTCGCCCTCTACAACGCAGACATCACCCCGGAACAACGCTTCCTTTACGAGCACGGCCTCAGCGCCGGAACAACCGTCCTCCTCGACGGCGAGGAGTTCCACGTTCTTGACTCCAACGAAGCGGCCCCTTTCACCGTCGCACGGCTCACCGTCAGAACTGACAAGCCCGTGGCGGCGGCAGAAGATACGCCGATACGCGGAATAGAACTAAACGAGACCCGGTTCGACGGGGAAGAACACTCGGTTCTTGAACGGTTCGCGGCGGCGTTTGTTCGTCTTGATCCGGACATCATCATCCTCGAACACGGCTACGCAGTCCTACCACACCTTGTTCGCCGCCTAGCAGCCCACAAGCTCTCAGTCGCGTTTCACCGTTGGGACGACACGCCAATCACTTACAAGGGTGGCAGGACGTTCTTCACCTACGGCAGGGTCCGTTACCAAGACTACGCCCTCGTCCTCCACGGACGGTTCCTCATTGACACGATGACGACCGTGGGAAGCACGTGCTCGCCGGATGGCATCCTCGAACTCTGCCAGCTCAGCGGGGTCCGGTTTCCGCAGGTCTGCGCCCGGAGCTTCGGAGCAGCCTTCCAAGGCGCACTCGTCAAGCAACTCCTTGCCCACCACTTCCTCGTTCCGTTCAAAGAGAAGCCCATCGACGAGCCCTTGAGCTTCATCGACCTTGTCAAAGGCGATCGAGCAGGCCAGTACCTTGATCCGGTCCTTGGCTTCCATCAGAACGTGGCAGAAATCGATTTCTCCTCGATGTATCCGTGGCTCATGTTCAACTACAACATCAGCGCTGAAGCCCTCCAATCAAAAGAAGAACCCCTCGTCGATGTACCAGGGCTTCCGCTCACGGTCTCGCACCGGCATAAAGGACTCGTCCCGCTGGCGATTAAGCCGTTCTTGGAGCGGCGTATGGCGTACAAGCGCACCCCAACCCCTGTTCACAAGGAGCGTGCAGCTGCGCTGAAATGGGTCCTCGTGAGCAGCAACGGCTACCTGCGTTTCCGCGAGTTCAAGCTCGGCCTCCACACGAGCCATATGGCGCTCTGCGCCTACGCCCGCGAAACACTCCTCGCCTCGATGCGGCTCGCCGAAGAACAAGGATTCCGAGTCCTGCACGGCATCGTCGACAGCCTCTACCTCACCAAACCAGGCATGACTGAGGAAGACGTCCGACGCTTCGCCAAAGACCTCGAAATCCTGACGGGCATCCCGGTCAGCATGGACGGCATCTTCAAATGGGTCGTCTTCCTCCCCAGCATCAACGACGACGACCGGGCACTCCCGGCACGGTACTACGGCGTCTTCACGGATGGCGAGATCAAAGCGCGTGGCCTTGAAGTCCGACAACTCAGCAGCGCACGCGTCGTCCAAGAATTCCAACACGAAATCCTCCAAGCCTTGAGCACCTGCTCCACCGCCGAGGAGATCAGAGAGGCGGCGCCCTTGCTCTGTCGGTTGCTTCGGCGGTTGCTCGGACGACTCGACCACGTCCCCCCGGAGTGGCTGACAATAAAGGTCTGTCTGAGCAAGACCGAGTACAAGCACAACGTCCCGCAAAAAGCCGTCGTCGAAGCCTACGCGAAACGAGGAATCCCTATCCAGCCTGGCCAATTCGTTCGCTACCTCTACCAAGAATCAGGTCCAGTCATCCCCGAGGACTACACCGGACCACCCGACGCAGACCGCTACGAAGCCCTATTGACCCGCGCCCTCTTCATCGTCCTCCAGCCCTTCGGTTTCAGCCGCGAATGGATTAGGGACCACACCCAACAAAGCCGACAGACGAGAGTCCCCGAATATGGAGAGATATTCGATAATACATTAAAGCTGCACGACCTTCCTGGTGCCTCATGTGCGGACGCTTCACCCTGATAACGCCGATGAACGAGCTCGTCCAACGCTTCCGAGTAGAAGCACCCAGCAAAGAATGGAAAGCACGGTACAACGCGGCACCCACGCAGGAACTCCTCATCATCCCCCAGGATTACCCTGAGAAGATCGTGGCGGCGCGATGGGGCCTCGTTCCGCATTGGGCGAAGGACACGAGCATCGGCTACAAAATGATCAACGCCAAAGCAGAAACCCTCGCAGAAAAACCCTCCTACAAGCCCCTCCTCGGACAAAAACGGTGCCTCGTCCTCGCCGACGGGTTCTACGAATGGAAACACGTCGGCAAGACAAAAACCCCCTTCAGAATCACCAAGCCCGACGGCAAGGCATTCGCCTTTGCCGGTCTCTACGACGACTGGAAGCACGACGGCGAAACCCTCCGCAGCTTCACCATCATCACCACCGAACCAAACCCAATCATGAAGCCGATTCACGACCGCATGCCAGCAATCCTCCCCGCAGAAAAGGAGCAAGAATGGCTCACAGGCGAGTCAGCCTCCGCCCTCAAACTCCTCAAGCCATTTGCAGGCAAACTCGCCCTACAGCAAGTCTCGGAGAAAGTCAACATTCCCGCAAATGACGACCCATCCGTCCTCAAAGGACCGCAACTACTCCGATAGATAGTCATTCTCCGAGGCAAGCTAACAAACAATCGCAGACATTCTCATGGCATGAACGAGAATTTTATAAACCGCATCACACCCATTCACACTAGCACGCTGGAGGACTGGTGGAGTCCTCTCGATACCGGGAACGGCTCACCGCCGGGCGGGGCTATTATCACTTTTGATGATTTCAAGGGGCTCTCTAAGATTTTCAGCCTGGATTCGATCAGAATAATCACTTCTTGGATGGTCTGACAGCCATATTTGCGCAGAAGACGCTCTTTTTCCTGTTCGAGGAGATCCATGCACTCGAAAGCCAACGTCCCGAGCCGGTTGTAGCCGTACCTCTCGAAGACGTGCTTGGGCATCGTGATTAAATTTATATAGGCCGTTAGATTTTATGTTCTTGGGGGGATGTTCATGAAAGGTGCTGTCGTATCCATTGCGTTCTGTATCGCGATCGCATTGCTTCTGTTCGCGGATTCCGCGGCGGCGCTGAATACAGTGCCGATGCGGACGGTCACGGTTCTCCCGTCGACAATGCCTATCCTGACGCTCAACACGACCAACACGAGCATCGCTCCGCGGCCGGTCTTCTTCGCGGCGACCACGACCCTGAGCCCGGCGGCCATCACCGCGGCGCTCGAGGCGCTCAAGACCGGACCGATGGTCTACGTCGCCGGCCGGCCGGCGCAGGTGATTGACTCCTCGGCACGCGAGGCCGTCGCCACCATACGTTCGGACGAGCCGGACAGCAGCATCCCGGCCATAGGGGTCTCGCCGGACGGGCAGTATGTCTACATCGCGATCGCCTGGTCGGTGACCGCGCAGGATTCGCTCGGCCCGTACAACGAGGCGCATTGCGCGGTCGTGCGCCTCAATGCCAGCACGCAGGTGCCGATCGACCATTTCTCCTTTGACTGGATCCGGCCGGAGCACATGGCGGTCGCGCCGGACGGCAAGGTCTATCTCGGCTACCAGGAAGCGAGATATCCTGACCATGCGGGCGTGGAGATCCTCGACTTCTCGCAGAAGAAGAGATGGTATCTCACGTACGAGCAGGCCATGATCATGAACGTCTTCGCATTCTCGCCGGACGGCGGCCACGTCTACTACGCGGGCTGGTGGAGCTCTCCTGGGATCTACGACCTCGATTGGAGCGTGAACAATGTCCACTACTACCCCCTGCCGGGGGACGACAGCGTCTCGGCAAGCTACACGAGATCCATCGCGGTCGGCGCCGGCGGCAGGATGGTCTACGCCGTCGTGAACCGGAACAAGGGCATCTTCGCGATGAACACGGAGGACAAGAACAAGCAGGTGATTCCGACGGACTACGTCCCGGTCACGCTCGCGACGTCTCCCGACAGGAGCACGCTCTACGTCATCGGCTATTTCTACAACCAGGACAACCAGCCGGTCTACGTCATGCACAAGTACACCGGCTTGAAGGCGGTCGGCCCGTTCTACACGAGCCAGCTCGACTACTCGGTCACGGACAAAGCGATGTTCTACACGACCGATGCCATGGACTACCTCACACCGAGCGAAGGCTATCCATCGTACATGGCCGTGACCGCTGACGGGAAATACGCCTACATCACGCTCGGGAAGGGCGACGGCGTCAGCGACGGGCACGGCAGCTCGGTCATGGTGTACGACCTCGAGTACCTGCATCAGGTCTCGGAGATCCCGGTCAAGAACGCGTACATGGACGTCGCCGCCTCGCCCGCGAAGATCCTCTTCACGCCCGAGAACGAGCTTCAGCCCGACACGAACACCCCTGCGCCGGACGACCCTCACGCGTTCCTCGTCAAGAAGACCTACCCGGCGAACGGCTCCTACGCGAGCCTCTATCAAAAGGACTTCTTCAACGTCAACGCCATCTTCACGGCCAAGCTCGACAACATGACGGTGAGCAACGCCACGTTCACGGTTGCTGAGAAGTCCGGAACGCCGGTCGCCGGCAAGGTGAGCTCGGCGCAGAACATCGTCATCTTCATGCCGACGAGCCAGCTCAAGCCGAACACGGATTACGTCGCCACTATCACCACAGGACTCAAGTCCGTCGACGGGTACGCGCTCGCCGCGCCGCTCCATTGGACGTTCACCACGAGGGCCGGCCTCATCGGGTTCACGAACCTTTCTATCGCGACGTCGAACGTGACGCTGATCCGGCCGTCACAGCCCAGGACCTTCCCCATCATCTTCCCGAACCAGACGAACGACCAATTAGACCCGTCGAACCAACCCAACCAGACCATCCCTCAAACGAGTAATCCGATCGTCCCGCAGCAGCGGCAAGGAACCCTGCATGGCGGGGTCGATGGCGGCTCACAGACCGACAGCGGCACGCCGAGCAACGCGCGAAACACCTCGCCATCGAAGAACGTCACGGCGTCGGCGAACCGGATCCCTCCCGCCGGAGGGGAGACAGTCCCCGCCACGCTCAACGAGCGGCAGGACATCAACCGCATTAATCCGCAGCCCGAACCCCCGAACGCGAGCCCCGGTTTCCTCGGTCGTATCGCAGCCCTCTTACGGTCGCTTTTCGGGATGAAATGAGCGAGATCATTTCGGTGCATAAGGATGTTGTTGGGGATGCTGTATGGCTGGTCGGTCACGACGAGATCGACGCCGCTATTGGACAACTCCTTGAGATACTCTAGGCAATCCCTACAGGCGATGGTGTTCAGTTCCATGCCCTGCAACGGGTTGCACTTTCAGAAATCCGGGACTCGGAAAATGTACATCAAAAAAAGAAGTTTTAGTCACGACCCTCATTAGCACCATCCTCGAACCCGTCCTGGTAGAGCTTGTTCAGGACGGTGTCAAGCTCCTCCTTCGTCTTGGCCGTCTTGACTGCTTTCCGATATCCCTCAAGGTATTTATCAGCCATGGCGTTCACCCCCTTATTCTCGCAGCAGATCGTCGAAATCGACGTAGTCATGCGGATTCTCCACGTTCCGGAACTGGCGCAGCCGATCATCCCGGAAAAACCACTTTCCCTTCATCTCCACTATCGGTAGTTGGGTCACCATAGGTTATCGCCTCCTGAGAAAGAACAAGGACGCGGGAGAGCATTAGTGTTGCTCGGAGATTGTATGACGAAGGGTGTTTTAGGCGAAAAATTGATAAATATTAGCGTATTCTAATATTCTTATGGATGAGATGTATCAGCGTCATGCCGAGCTGTGCAAGGTGTTCGCCAGCCCCACCCGACTGGAGATCGTGGATCTCTTGCGAAGCAAAGAACTCTCCGTCACGGCGCTTGTGGAAAAGACCAAGATGGGTCAGGCCAACATCTCACAGCATCTTGCGATTATGAAGTACAAAGGGATTGTGACCTCGCGTCGGAGCGGGACGAACGTCTACTATGCGCTCGCAGATTCCCGGATTGTGGCGGCGTTCGACATCATCTGCGAGGTGCTCGCGAAGAAGCGAATGATCGGAGCGTGAACAGCATGGAGAAAGACCAACAAATCCTCGTGTGGGTGCTCATCGGCGTCGTGGCGCTCCTCCTGCTCGGCAGCGGGACGATGATGGGCGGGTATGGCATGATGGGCTACGGCATGGGCATCGGATTCCTCTTCATGCTCCTTTTCATCGGCGTCGTCATCTGGCTCATCGTCACCCTCGTCAATGCCGCTAAGAAGGATGAGACGACCCCCTTGACTGTGCTCAAGAAGCGGTACGCCGCAGGAGAGATCTCCAAGAAGCAGTATGCGACGATGAAAAAAGAGTTGGAGTGAACGGTGCGACTGATGAACCCTGACGAGTTCTCCTACGCGGTCGAGACAGAGAAGAGTTTCGATGACGCCGTGATCGCGGTGCTCAGATCGGTGGAACAGCGAGGATGGGCCCTCTTCCAAGTCTACGATATCAAAGAGCGCATGGCGGCCAAAGGATTCACGCACCCGCCACTGAAAATTATTGAGCTCTGCGCGGCCAAGCACGCGAACCAGCTTCTCAAACAGAACAGGCTCGTATCCCTGTGCATGCCCTGCAAGATCAACGTGCTCCAGGACGGCGCGACGGTACGCATCGTCACCCTGAAACCCGCCATGATGACGCAGATTTTCCCCGGCATCAGCTTGGAGGACGCGAAGAACATCGAGAAAGACGTTATCGAGATCGTCAACGGGGCAAGGTGAACTCATGAACATCGGTATCATCCTCAACACGAACGACGCGGAAACCTGCTGGAACTGCTTCCGATTCGCCAACGAAGCCCGTGCACGCCACGACGTGAAGGTCTTCCTCCTCGGCAAAGGGGTAGAGCTCGACAACGTCCAGGACGCGAAGTTCCCCCTCCTCCAAGCCATGATCAAGAAGTTCACGACGAACAACGGGACGATTCTCGCCTGTGGCACCTGCCTCAAACTGCGCGACAAGCCCGGAAGCGAGATATGTCCCGTCTCAACGATGGCCGAACTCCTCCGGCTCGTCGAGGAATCAGAGCGAATCATCACTTTCGGTTAGATTGGTCCTTCTAGCAAACATTCGTGAATCTTTATAAGCGGTTGTTGCCGTCATCGGTGCATGTCCCACCATTGGGGGTATGTCTACGCGCTTGGAGCGGCGTTGCTCTTTGGCGTGAGCGCGACGCTTAACAAGCTCGTGCTTGCAACGGTGCACCCGCTCATCGTCTCCGCAATCATCTACGGTTGCGCAGGACTTGTGCTTGGCGCGGTGCGGTTCTCCCCACTCTATCCTCTCGTCGCGTCGTCGCTGCACCTGAGACATGAGTCTGTGCGGCTTACGAGGCGTGATTGGGTGCTCATCGTCCTGATCGCCATATTTGGTGCGGTGCTCGGACCGCTCTTATTCCTCTCTGGCTTGCAGGTTGCCTCAGCTTCGAGCGCGTCCTTGCTGCTTAACGCCGAGGTTCTCTTCACCGCCTTGCTCGCGATGCTTTTCTTGCGTGAGCGTGCGCGTCCGCGTGAGTACGTCGCGCTCGTCCTGCTCTTTCTCGGTGCGGTCGTCGTCACGACGAACCTTCAGTTCGGCGGTGCGAGCATGGCGGGAAGCTTGCTCATCGTCGCTGGCACGTTCTGCTGGGCGGTCGACAACACGCTGAGCAAGAAACTGAGCATTGAGAGCGATGTGATGAAGGTCGCGGCACTCAAAGGCCTCATCGGCAGCGCCATCCTGCTCGTCCTCGCGTTCTTCCTCGGCCTCCCGCTCACGATTCCGCCGCTCGCGATCCCGTATCTGCTCTTCGTCGGCTGCTTGAGCATCGGCGCGTCCTTGCTCCTGTTCCTGTCGGCGATGCGCATCATCGGTTCGATGCGCACCGTCGCGATCTTCGCGACTTCTTCGCTTTTCGGCGTCCTCGCCGCGTTTTTCCTCCTTCACGAGACGGTCTCGTTCGTGCAACTCGGAGCGGGAGCCGTGATGATCTACGCCGTTTACTTGCTAGCCAATAAATGACGGACGCTTTGTAAAACATTCTCCGAGACAAGCTAATGCGCTCTCGAGGACTTTCGAATAGCATGAACGAGAATTTTATAAATGGTATCACACCCATTCATACCGGCGCCGCAGGAGGAATCGTAGAGTCCTCTCGATACTCAGAACGGCTCAGCGCCGGGCGGGGTCATTCTTAGTGAGCGTTTTCACCTCGCTGCCTTCTTCACGAGGGCCGCGATTCGCTTCTCGTCCGTCGGCGTCAGTTCCGTCAGCGCGTAGGCGGTCGGCCACATCCTGTCCTCGTCGAGATTCGCTTTGTCGCTGAAGCCGAGCGTCGCGTACCGTGCCTTGAACTTCGCCGCGTCCTGGAAGAAGCAGAGGATCTTGCCGTCCTTGGCGTACGCGGGCATGCCGTACCAGAGCCGCGGCGTCAGCGACGGCGCGCTCTTCATGACGAGGCTGTGGATCCGCTCGCCCAGGACGCGATCAGTCCCTTTCATCGCGGCGATCCTCGCGAGGACGGCTTGCTCTCCCTCCCCTGCTCCTTTCATCTCCTGGATGCGCTCCCGCATCGCGGCCCGTTCCTCGGCAGTGAATCCTCCGTTCCCGGTCGGTTTGGCCATGTGGTTCGTCCCGCACCCGTGTTGTCCCTTCTTTTTATCATTCTTGTCCTTGTCCCTCAAACTTCCCTTGATGCGGGCTGCTTGCCGGCCGATCGCCAGGATTCATCGGTTCCGGAGACGTCTCGGCTGCCGCGGCCGGGCTATCCGCCCTTCCAGCATCATCCACCGCCCGGCGCTCCATGCGCTCACGCGGTCGCGGCGTCGTGGCTTGCGGCTGTCCGCGCGCGCCGCCGCTTCGCGGCCGTCACGCCTTCGTGGATGGCGAGGAAGAGCAGCGCCCCGCCGAACGCGCAGCCCCAGTCCTGGAGCCTGAGCGGCGCCATGTGCAGGAAGGCGTTGAAGAGCGGGACGTACACCAACGCCAGGACGAGGAGGAAGGAGATGGCGAAGCCCCAGAGGAGGCGTTTGTTGGACCAGAGGTACGGGCTGAAGACCGATTCGTCGTCGTCCACCCGCTTCGCGAGCAGGTTCGCGAACGAGATGAGGACGAGCGTCACGTAGGTGAGCGTGGTCGCTTCCGCGTAGAGGATGGTGTCGGTCTGGATGTGCAGGGGAGAGACCCCGTTCCGGGAGAAGATGAAGAGGAAGTTCACGAAGGCGATCAGCCCCATGAGGAAGCCGGTCCAGACCATGTTCCTGAACGTGGGCCCGTTCAGGATGTGCTCGTCAGGGTCGCGCGGGCGCCGCGTCATGGTTTCCTTCTGCGAAGGGTCCCAGGTCAGGAACGTGACGGGGAGCAGCTGGCCGATGAGGTCGACGGAGAGGATCTGGAGCGTCAGCATGGCGAGAGGGATGCCGAAGAAGGCGCTCGCCGCGAGGCTCAGGAGGACGACGGTGAGCTCGCCGGTGTTCGTCGTCAGCGAGGAGCGGACCGTCTTCGTGATGTTCTGGAAGATGGTGCGTCCTTCGCGTATCGCCGTCACGAGCGTCCCGATGCTGTCGTCCTGGAGGACGATCTCCGACGACTCCTTCGCCACTTCCGTCCCGGTCCGGCCCATGGCGACGCCGATGTCCGCCTTCTTGAGGGCTGGCGCGTCGTTCACCCCGTCGCCCGTCACCGCCACCACCTTGTCCGACCGCTTGAGGAGGCTGACGATGCGCAGCTTGTCCTCGGGCGAGGTCCGGGCGAAGATGAGGCCGTCCTTCTCGAGCGTGTGGATGAGGCTGGCGTCCGACATCGCGCTCAGGTCAGCGCCGGTGATGACGGTGCATCTCCCTTCCGCGTCTCCGACGCCTATCCGTTTCGCGATCGCCTCGGCGGTGGGGGCGAAATCGCCGGTGATGATGATGACGCGTATGTGCGCCCTTTCCGCGACCGCCAGGGCTTCCTTGACGTCTTCCCGCGGAGGGTCGAGCATGGCCGCCATCCCGAGGAAGACGAGGTCCCTCTCGGCGTCTCTCATGGATGTCGGCACCGCCTGCGAGTCGAGCTCGCGGTAGGCGAGCGCGATGTTGCGGTACGCCGAGGACGCGAACTCCTCTTCCTTCCCCTTGAGGAACGCCTTGTCCTCCTCGGTGAGGGGGCGGATGCGTGCGCCGTCCCAGATGCGGGAAGACTGCTCGAGGATGCTCTGCGGGGCCCCTTTCGCGTAGAGGATGAAGCGTCCGTCCCTGCGGCGGACGGAGGACATGCGCTTGCGCGTGGCGTCGAACGCGAACTCCTTTATTTCCGGGTAGCGCTTGTCCATGTCGCCGGGCTTCAGGCCGGCTTTCTCGCCCAGCGTTATGAGCGCGGCCTCGGTCGGGTCCCCGATCGAGTACCAGTCCGGGTGCTCCTCGTCCGGCGGAGAGACCCTCGCGTTCGACGCGAACACCCCGGTCTCGAAGAAGATCCTGTACCGTTCCTTCTCCATGGGTTTCCCGGTTCTCGTCTCGATCTCGCCCTCGGGCCTGTACCCGATGCCCGTCACCTCGAACTCGTCCTCGCCGATGAGGATCCGCTGGACGGTCATCTCGTTCTTCGTCAGGGTCCCCGTCTTGTCGGTGCAGATGATGTGCGTCGAGCCGAGCGTCTCCACGGACGAGAGCCTCTTGACGATCGCCTTCTTCCTCGCCAGCCGCGACGCGGCTAGGGAGAGCGCGATGGATACCTCGGCGGGCAGCCCCTCGGGCACCATGCAGGCGGCCACGCTCACCGAGAAGAGGAACGCTCCCTGCAAGGTGAAATGGATGAGGAGGGCGATGCCGAAGAGCACCGAGGCGATGGCGAGCGTCACGATGGTCAGCCGCTTCGCGAGGTTGTTCATCTCCTTCTGCAGGGGGGAAAGCCCGTCGGAGGTGCTCTGGCTCAGGTGCGCGATGCGTCCGATCTCCGTCTGCATGCCTGTGTGGATGACGATGCCGACGGCGTTGCCCGTGGCGACGGTCGTCCCCATGAATGCGATGTTGTTCCGGTCGCCGAGGAGCACGTCCCCTCCGATCTCGTGGGTGAACTTCCGCGTCGGGTTGGATTCCCCGGTCAGGGCGAAATCGTTCGTCGAAAGCTCGTGCTCCTCGAAGAGACGCACATCCGCGGGGACCGCGTCGCCCTCTTCCAGCTTGACGATGTCGCCCGGGACGAGGTCCTCGCTGTGGATCTCCTTGACCTGCCGGTCCCTGATGACTTTCGCCTCCTCGGTGATCATCATCTTCAGGGAGTTGATGAGCCGTTCCGCCTTGTACTCCTGGAAGAAACCGATGATCGCGTTGAGCGCGACGATGAGGAACATGACCGTGGCGCTCCGGTAGTCGTCCATGTAGATGGCGAGGGCGCCCGCCACGAGGAGGACGATGACGAGGAGGTCCTTGAACTGACGCAACACCCTGAGAACGACCGATTCCCCCTTCACCGGGGAGAGCCGGTTCTTGCCGTAGAGATCCAGCCGACTGCTCGCTTCCTTCTCTGAGAGCCCTTCCTGGCGTGATCGCAAGACGTCGAACGCCCTGTCAGCAGGGTACTGGTAATACGGGATGGTGGGGTCGTCCATGACTCGTCATCCTCAGGCGCGGATGCATGCGCAGGCCGTCATGACCCATCGGTTCGGCCAGAGGGTATTTAAATGGTTCTATTCCTGTCCTTACTGGCTGCACGCCTCGCGGATAGTGACGCCGTCTCTTCTTCGTCGTCGAGGATTCGTCGACGGATCATCACTCTTGCGGCGCAAGGCGATGTTCATGGCCGAGGCAATCTCATGCGATCGTATTCTTGGCCGGAGGTCTCTCGCCGCCATCCTCCTCCCCGCCAGAAGAACCGCTGTTGACCGGCGGAAGGGTCCATCCTCACTCTACGGTCGCCCTCCTGATGGTTATTCTCGTCAACGGCCGGTCGTTCCGGTCGCGGGGCGAGGTGGCGATCGCGTCGACGATGTCCATACCGCTGACGACCTTGCCGAAGGTCGGGTGCTTCGTGTCGAGGAAATTGTTGTCCGCGACGTTGATGAAGAACTGGCTGCCGCCCGTGTCCGGGCCGGCGTTCGCCATGCTGATCGTGCCGCGTTCGTTCCGGTTCCGGCGGCGGAACTCGTCCTTGATCGCGTAGCCCGGGCCGCCCGTGCCGTTGCCGCGCGGGTCGCCGCCCTGGATCATGAACCCGGGGATGACGCGATGGAAGACGGTGCCGTCGTAGAACCCTTTCTCGACGAGCGAGCGGAAGTTGTCCGCGGTGACAGGCGTGTCGGCGAAGAGCTCGATGGCGATGTCGCCTTTCGTGGTCTCCAGATGCACGGTCGCCATGGCGTTCACATCTGTCCGGTCTCGATGAACTTCTTCATGAGACGCTCGACGACGACCTGCGGCGCGTACGTGTGCTGGCTGCAGATGCGGACGAACTGGTCGTACGTCTGCTTGTCGATGCTGTAGTCGATCCTCACTTTCTGCGGTCCTTTCGGGGTCGATGCCATGCGATCACCTCGATCCGTCGCGAACACCCCGCGGTTTAAAAGTCCTTCTACGGGCCTGGGAGATAACGTTTATAAACGGTCGTCCGTCTCTCGCCCCGCTCACAAGGAGGGTCGCCGATGCTGAAGAACATCCACGACAGGATCCATTCCACGTTCGACTACAAGTGGATCGTCCTCACCGTCACGACCATCGGCACGCTCATGGCGGCGATCGACAGCACGATCGTCATCCTCGGCCTGCCGGACATGATGGCGAGCCTGCACGCAGACCTCATCCAGATGGTCTGGGTCATCATGGGGTACTTCCTCGTGAGCACGGTCTTCCTCCTCATTCTCGGCCGGGTCGCGGACCTCTTCGGACGCGTACGCCTCTACAATCTCGGCTTCGTCGTCTTCACGTTCGGCTCGGCCCTGTGCGGCTTCGCCGGCAACGCGCCGCTCCTCATCGCGTTCCGGCTGCTCCAGGGCGTCGGCGCCGCCATGATGGTGGTGAACAGCGTCGCGATCATCACCGAGGCGTTCCCGCCGAACGAGCGCGGCACCGCCCTCGGCATCAACGCGATCACTTTCGCCGCGGGCGGCGTCCTCGGCCCGGTCCTCGGCGGTTTCATCCTCACCGTGAGCGACTGGCACTGGCTCTTCTTCATCAACATCCCGATCGGCCTGGTCGGCACGGTCTGGGGTTACATCATCCTCAAGGAGCTCGCCATCAAGAAACGCGAGACCATGGACTTCGCGGGCGCGCTCTTCTTCAGCATCGGCCTCGTCTCCCTCCTCCTGGCCCTCACCCTCGGCATCGATCTGACTTTCACCTCCCCGCCCATCATCGCCCTCTTCGCCCTCTTCTTCATCTTCCTCGCGATCTTCATCTGGTGGGAGCGGCACCACGCCTATCCCCTGCTCGACTTCTCCCTCTTCCGGCACCGGGTCTACACGTTCTCAGTCCTCTCCGCGATGGCGCAGTCCCTCGCGCTCTATGCGGTGAACTTCCTCATCGTCTTCTACCTCATGGGCGTCCGGGGCTATGACGCCCTGACCGCGGCGTTCCTCCTCATCCCCTTGCCGCTGATGATTTCGGTCATGGCGCCTATCGCGGGCCGCATTTCCGACCGTATCGGCGCGCGGATCCCCGCGACCGTCGGCCTGGTCATCCAGGCGGTGGCGCTCGCCCTCCTCGCCTTCCTCACCACAGCGACGCCGTACTGGCAGATCGCGGTGGCGCTCGGCCTCCTTGGCCTGGGCGGCGGCCTCTTCTTCCCGCCGAACACGAGCGCGGCGATGAACTCGTCGCCGAAGGAGCGGCTCGGCGTCGCTTCCGGCACCTTGGCGACGCTGCGTCAGGTCGGTATCGTGACGAGCTTCGCGCTCTCCCTCGCCGTCGCGGCGGAGAGCCTGCCGCACGACGTGATGATGCGGCTCTTCGTCGGCACGAACGTGCAGCTCGGCTCGGCGATCGCCTCCGAGTTCGTCATCGGCATGCGGAGCGCGTTCTATGTCTCCGTCGTCCTGTGCCTCGTCGCGGCCGTCCTCTCCATGATGCGGGGGGAGGAGGACCGGGGACGTCATGCGGTGCCGGTTCAGGACCGTCAACAGTAATCACTGCGGTTCCGTCCGCATCCGTTCTGATTACCTGTCTGCCCTGTTGGGTCTGCCCTGTTGGCGCGGGGCGCAGGTGCGTGACGCCCGACGAGAAGGGTTGTGGCGCCGGGACCAGGGGCATGATTCAGTATGCCACTCCGTGCCGCTCCTTGTACCAGAGGAGGACGATCAGCTCGATCGCGAGGAGGAGCGCGAACTCGCAGAGGACGCTCGGGAACTGCGTCTTGAACGCGGGGAGGAAGATGAGGAAGATGAACGTGGGGATGGTGAAGATGCCCATGCCGAGCATGCCCAGGTTGAGGATAATCTTCTCCTCCTTCCGTTTCGCCTGCTGTGAGAACAGGTAGAAGAGGATCGCGGCGCCAGCGATGTAGACGAGGTAGTACAGGCCGTAGAAGTCGCCCAGCAGCCCGGTGCCGGGGTACTCGATGAAGACTGTCCGGCAGACCGCGGAATCGGCGTACGGCCGTATCACCGAGAACATCACGATGAAGAACGCCGCCGGAACATAGATGAGGAGGTGCCAGTAATACCCGATCCGCTTACGGGCCATGATGAGCGCGAGGCTGATCCCGATCGCGGGCAGGATCGCCGTGGTGATCATCGCCAGGCGCGTGAAGACGCCCTGCTGCGTCGTGCAGATGAGGAACTCGTTCAGCTGGTAGACGCCGAGGAGGAGGGTGAGGAGCGCGACGACCTGGTGGAGCCGGTCCTTCGGCTTCGTCAGCAGGAAATAGAATGCGAGCAGGAACTCGATGGTGAACGTGCTGATCGAGACGTACGGCGCGAAGCACATGGCTGTCGGCACTCTTCGTCGATTTTTAAATCTTTATGCGTCGAACAGGCCGAATCTTTCACATCTTTTTTAAACGTGTCCTCGTTCTCTGTCGAGAGAGGTGGTCTCCATGGAGTATGTCAATCTCGGCAGCAGCGGCGTGAAGGTCTCGAAGTTCTGTTTCGGCACGATGACGTTCGGCTCCGGCTTCCGCGGCGTCGGCGCGGTCTCGCAGCAGGACGCGAACGCGATGGTGAAGTACGCGCTCGATCACGGCGTCAACTTCTTCGACACCGCGGATGTCTACTCGCGCGGCGAGTCAGAGCAGGTCTTGGGCAAGGCCTTGAAAGCGGCGGGCGTCCCGCGCGACCAGGTCATCATCGCGACGAAGGTGCGCGGCCGGATGGGCGACGACGTCAACGACGTCGGCCTCTCGCGGAAGCACATCCTCGACTCTGCGGAGAAGAGCCTGAAACGACTGCAGGTCGAGTACATCGACCTCTACCAGGTGCATGGCTGGGACCCCTCCACCCCGCTGAAGGAGACGATGGAGGCCTTGAACGACCTCGTCCGATGGGGAAAGGTCCGGTACCTCGGCGCGTCGAATCTCGCGGCCTGGCAGCTCGCCAAGGCGAACGCGATCGCGCGGAAGCACGGCTGGGCCCGCTTCGTCACGTACCAAGGGTATTACAGCCTCGTCGGCCGCGACATCGAGCACGAGGTCGTGCCGCTCTGCCTCGACCAGGGGATGGGCGTCCTGACGTGGAGCCCGCTCGCAGGGGGCCTCCTCACCGGGAAGTACCGGAAAGGGGCGCCGAAAGGGACGCGGCTCAGCGGCGAGCTCAAGGGCTTCATCCCAGCCGACGAGCGGCTCCTCGGCAAGGTCCTCGACGCGCTCGATACCGTCAGCAAGGCGCACAAGACGACGCTCGCGACGGCGGCGCTCGCCTGGCTCGCGCAACGGCCCGGCGTGACGTCAGTCATCATCGGCGCGCGCACCGAGGAGCAGCTCGAGCAGAATCTCGCTGCCAGCGAACTGGAGATGAACGCGAAAGAACTGGCTGCGCTGGATGCGGCGAGCGCGACACCCTTGCCGTACCCGCAATGGATGATCGAGCGGCAGAAGGCCTACCACAAGTAGATCGCGGAGGTCTGAACGGGGCCATGAATAGAATCTTTAAATAGCGACGACGCTTCTCGGGCCTGATGAAGGATGCCCTTTCCGTCCTCGTAGCTTTCGCGTTCCTCTCGGCGTTCTCCCTCGCGCTCTTTCCCTCCGCGCACGCGGTCGTGGAGCGTCAATCGGTGGACGTGGTGCTGCACAGCAACGGCGTCGCGGAAGAGCGGATCACCCTCGCCATCCGCTCGGACGCCGCGTACGGCGCCATCGACTACCGCGTCGACCGGCAGCCGCTCGCCGTCCTCTCCGATAAGGGCTACAGCGAAGAGACGCTCACGGACGGCGTCCTCATCACGCTCAACCAGAGCCTCGTCCCCGGTGAGAACAACGTCTCCTTCACGCTCCTCTTCGACGGCCTCGTCACGCAGCAGGGCTCCTCGCGCGCCTTCGCCCTCCGTCTCCGGCCCGTCGACAACGCGACGCTCGACGTGAACGTCACGCTGCCTGAGGGCTTCGTCCTCGCGCGCACCGACGCGGCGGTGAGCCCGACGCCCGACGCTATCGTCACCGACGGCCGCGCCATCACGCTCCGTTGGCACGAGGAGGGCGTGAGCGAACTCCCGATCATCGTCCTCTACGACGGCCCCTCGTTCCCGTGGCTGGCCGTCGCGATCGGTGTCCTCCTCTTCGTGGCCCTCGCCGTCCTCGGCGTCGTCTGGCGGCGGCGCCACGCTGTCGAGAAGAAGGCCCTGCTCGGCGCCCTCGGCGAGGACGAGACGCTCATCGTCTCGCTCGTCAAGCGCGGTATCGATCGGCAGAAGGCGCTCTGCGCCGAGACCGGCTTCTCGAAGTCGAAGATGAGCAAGGTGGTGCGGAAGCTGGAAGAGAAAGGGGTCGTGCGGAAGGAGCCGTTCTACAAGACGAACCGGCTCAAGCTCCTGCCTGGCTGGGAATGAGTGATTCAGCCACCGCCATGGCCGTTGCTCTTGCCGTTGCCCTCGTTGTCATTGCCTCCGCCATTGTTGCCCCGGGCAACCTCCTGTGCGCCCTGCTGTCCGCCGACGTCATAATGCCTCGCCAGCCCTGGCGGCGTGCCGCCGTTCCCGCGGCCGGAAGCGGAGGCCGCGTTCCCCTGACCGTCCTCCTTCTTCATCAGGCCGGGAGCGGCCGACGGGCCGTGGGCCGTGCGTTCCTGCGCGCGCGCCTGGAGGCCGTGCTTGAGCTTCGCGCTCACCGAGGGCGAGATGTCGTTCTGGGTGAGGAGCTGCGCCTCCTGGTCGTCGGTGAGGTTGTACTGCTCGGCGAGCTGGTCCTTGGGCGTCGCGAAGCGGAACCCGAAGAACCCGAGGATACGCTGGAAGATGCCGGGCGGCGCGCTCTGCGTCGCGATGATGGCGTCGATCGACTCGTTCCCGAGCTTCCCCGTCTTGATCAGCCTGTTCAGGATGCCGGGGTTCAGGCGATTCGCGCGGATGATCGCTGCGAGCTCGTCGTCGGTGATGTTGCCTGATGCGACGAGCTGCGGCAGGTGCTCGAAGCCGAGGCTGAAGCGCGGCTGGCCGCTCTCGTTCCCGGTCTCGTTGGTCTCGTTCTCCGTCCCGTTCTCCTGGTTCGTGGCGTTCACGACGCTGAAGACGACGGTGGCGTTCACCGACTGGTTCTGCGCGGCCGCGAACACCGCCAGCGTGTGGTCGCCCTCCCCGAGAGCCTGGCTCGTTGCGTAGCCGGTGCAATTGGTGCATGCCTGCACGGTCGTGTTGTCGAGCGTGTAACTGATCGTGGCGGGCAGGTTGGTCAGGAAGCTGAGCTGGACCGGGCTCATGTACGCCTGCGCCAATGGACTGGCGACGGCGAGCGTCAGCGCTGCCGGCTGGGCCGGCTGCTGCACGGTGAAGTCCGCTGCCGCGCTCTCGGTCTCGTTGCCGAACGTCCCTCTCGCAGTGAAGGTGTGGTTGCCGTCGCTCTCGTTGAGCATCGTGGCGAAGCCGCTGCAGTTGGTGCACGCCTGCTGGAACGAGCCGTTGTCCACCTGGTACTCCAGCGCGTCCACGGTCGTGGTCATGGTGATGTTGAGGGGGACGTCGCTCGTGTTGAAGGACTGGCCGTCCGTCGGCTCGACGATGGAGATGTTGAACGCGGGCAGCGGCGGGAGCACCTCGAAGGAGACGTTCTCCTGCTCGGTCTCGTTCCCGAGCGTCGCCTGCGCGCTGAGGGTGTAGTTCCCCGCGTCGAGCTGCTCGCTCGCCGTCAAGGCGGTGCAGTTCGTGCACGTCTCGGACGCGTTCCCGGGCATGATCGTATAGGAGAGCGTGTCCTGGGTCGCGTTCGCGCTGATGTTGACTGTGACCGGCGACTCGTACTGTCCGGGCGCCGGGCTCACGATCGTGAGCGCCGACACCGCAGTCGCGAGCGCCGCAAGCCCGAAGAGGAGGGCAAGCACTGTTCCGATCCTGGTTGCGGTTACCATGCCCCCGGATAAGACGTTGAGATATAAAAGAAATTCCGGGAAACCGAGTGGAAACCGTCAGATTCATATGATGTCATGAGAGCTCCTTCCCGTTTCCGGACCACTGGAGGCGCGGCGCGGTCCGCGGAACGGGATGTCTAGCGGGACGGTGCGTTGTCGGCACGGAGCGCCTCGAGATAAAGCCCGTAACGCGCAGGCTGCCAGAGCTCGTAATGGTCCTCCAGTCGGACGAGGCACGCCTCTTCCTTGATGCCTGCACGCGCCGCCTGCTTTTCCGGGAGGCTGAGCAGGATGCCCTTGTTTATCGGCACCCCGATTGCGCTCCCGCATACAGTCCCCCTCGGCGCCTTCCCTCTCGCGTAGAGCTCGATGTGGAGGAAGAGCTGTCGCGGGAAGGTGACGAGGTCGTCGCAGCAGAGCGCAGCATCTACCTGTCCTTCGAGCGTTCCGCTCGGCACCAGGACGCCGTGCGAGGTGATCTTGCAGACGGTCTCTTTTCGCGGTCCTGTTCGCATCTTCGGCACCCCGGCACAAGATATTAATTATCTATAAGTAGTTAATTAGATAATATTTATAAATTTGCGCCTTCTCCGAATAGTGATGGAACGACCCGCAATCTCACCGATCGTCAAGCCCGGCCACTACACGCACGTCTCAGCCTCGGAGATGCTCGACCAGCTCCTCACCGAGAACCTGGGACTCGCCGTCGCCGTGGCCACGTTCAAGCCGGACCCGTTCAATCCGCTCTTCAACGAGTACGGGCTCGGCCATCTCACGCACCCGTTCCTCGTCAATGACGCCACGAACCGCGCGTACAGCCGCTTCCTCTCAGAACATGCTGTCGGCGCCTCGGCCATCATCATTCCCGGCACCGCACCAAGCGCACAGGATCTCGTGGTGCCGACCGCTCAATGGCTGAAGAGGCTCGGCCTGAATGCGGAACCTTTCCCCCAGGCATCTTATTCAGACCGCGATGTCAACCGTTCGGTCATGCTCTTCCGGGATGGCCGCATGGAGATCAAGACGCAGTACGCCCGCAAAGACCCCCGTCTCGCACCGATCCTCTTCGATTTCAGGGAGCGACGGTTCGCGTAACCCTCTTGGGCACGACAAGCCCTGTCGGCATCATCGCCGTGGGCTGCTCGCGTATCGCTCTAGCGACTGAATGGCCTCCTCCCCGTAGGGGGCAACCCCCTCGTCGGCCTTCGCCGTTCTCTTCGTCACGCTCGCCCTTTGGTCGACGGCGATGATGATGTCGACACGCCTGGCACGACAAAAAGATTTATAAAGCGTTCCCAGTTCACGCGACGCATGGAACTGAACGTTCTCGAAAAGAAGAAATACCGACTCATCTTCGAGTTGCCGGGCGCAGACCACACGCTCTGCAACGCCCTCAAGACTGAGCTGTGGAACGATGGCGACGTCAAGGTGGCGACGTACACGATCAACCACCCTCTGGTCGCCGTGCCCAAGTTCATCCTCGAGACGAAGGGCAAGGATGCGGCCGAGGCGCTCGTCGAGGCGATTGGCCGGCTCCAGAAGCAGTTCAAGTCCTTCGCGACCGTGCTCGCCAAGGTCTGAGGCCTGCCGTCCACTACGTTCTTTGTTCTCTCCGTTCTTCTCTTCTTGCTCTACGTTCTTCACGTCCATCCTTACTGCGTCCGTTCTCGTTTCCGGGAATGCCGCCTTGGAACAATGCCCCGCGGCGCGCTTGGCACCGCAGTGCCAATCCGCTACGCGCGTTGCGGACAATCTGCCCGGACCGGAGGGAGAGCAATATCTCCGCGGCACTCCCGGAAACGTCTTTTTCCCCGTTTCCTGTCATTTTCATCAACTGTTGGCCGTCCTTTAGCAGAACATTTTTTAAGGCGGGAAGCAATAGACCTCCTATGGATGAACGAGTCGGTACGCTCTTGATACGCTTGGCGCGACAGGCCATCGAGACCGCATTCACGAAGCGCGAAATCGACCTCTCGCAGTACAAGACTGAGAAACAGCTGGCTGGACGGCTCGGCGTCTTCGTCACCCTCACGAAGGACGAGGAATTACGCGGGTGCATCGGCTTCGTCGAAGGCGAACTTCCCCTGTATGGGGGTGTCGTCCACGCCGCCAGGGCGGCCGCGTTCGACGACCCACGGTTCCCCTCGCTCGAGCCCGAGGAGCTCGGCGAGGTCAGGGTCGAGGTGAGCGTCCTCACCCCGCCCAAGCGGATCAAGGTTCGGAACCCGGAAGAGTACCTGGGGAAGGTCCGTGTCGGCCGCGACGGCCTCATCATCCGGAAAGGATTCTACTCGGGACTGCTGCTGCCGCAGGTGCCGGCCGAGTACGGGTGGAGCGTCGAGACGTATCTCGAGCACCTCTGCCTGAAAGCGGGGCTGGAGCCGAAGGCGTGGAAGGAGAAAGGCGTCGAAATAGAGGCGTTCCAGGCAGAGATCTTCTCAGAGAAGTAAGCGTCTTGAGCATTCTCTGACTCATCCGGAATATGCTGGTGATGTCTGCTGCCGTACTGTTTATTGATAATTTCCTGCAACACAGATATCGCGAAGAGAATAATGGGTGGGGTGTAGATTCCTTTTCGGTTCTTTCCAAGATAGTCTATGACTCTTCGGAACCCCGAAATATGCCCTGAATCCACATCATCAAGGAATCTATGGCGCACAAGAGATGCCTACTCCGCGTCCCGGACGCAAGACGAGCAGACGAGCAGCCCGCGTATCGTCGAGAGCCTGTTCGAGAAATTGCCGCAGAGGTTGCATTCGCCCTGCTTGAACTCCGCGACGGGCTTCCGGTGGGCCTCGCGGATCTCGTACTTGTCCACGATGAGGTCGAACAATTCCGGTTCGATGCGGAGGATGTCCTTGACGGTGATGAAACCGACGAGGTTCCCGTCATCCAGCACGGGCAGGTGACGGACGTCGAGCTCTCGCATCAGGTTGAGGGCGTCGAAGACGTCCATGCCCGGGCCGGCAGTCGCCATCTCGGACGCAGGCGTCATGATCCGGCTGACCGGCGTCTTCTGGACGTCCATCGCCTCCACCATGGCTTTCCGCACCAGGTCGAACTCGGTCACGATGCCCGCAAGTTCCTCGCCTCGCTTGAGGAGGACGCTGCCTACCTTCTTCTCTTTCATCAGCCGTGCGACGGCGTGGAGCGAGTCCTCGGCCGCGGCCGTAATCGGCCGCGTCGTCATGGCGTCGATGACCTTGTACCCTGTCCGCATGGCAACTACCCCGTCCGAATATCCTGTCCGTGCACAGGGAAGCATCTTATTTAAAGTTGCCGCCGGCCGGCTTCCCGACGGAGAAAGGGATGAACGGACGAAGAGCGCCATTCAGAAGATCGCGCCGTTGAAGCCGTCGATGAACGGCGTGCCTAGAACGCGAGATGCAGGAAATGGAGTATCAGTACCGCGGCGAAGCCGAAGATGCCGAAGACCGCAGTGAGGAGGACGCTCCACACGTCGATGATGAGTGAGGGCACCACGAGCTGGATCGCATAGAGCGCGAAGAACCCGATGATCGAGTTGACGGCGAGGAGCAGGCCGGTCTTGATCCCCCACCAGAGCAGTCCGAGGAGCAGGAAGAGGAGGACGATGCCGACAAGGATCAGCCAGAGGTACATGGTTACGGTTTGCCGACAGTGGTTTATATTTCTTTCCCCAATCCGCTCACAAGAGTCCTCTCAACAAACTAAAAAATTTATATACTATTCATGAGTAATTACAATTATGCGTCTTTATCGAAGAATCGCACCCCATGCGCTCCTGCTCGGCGCTGCAGGGCTCGGTCTCGTCGGTTGCTCTGAGCAATCCGCTCAGAGACGACCAATGGCCGAAAACAAGCCGAAACCGATGGAATCGATGTATATGCGCGGAACCCTCAAATCCGAGCGCTTCCAGAAGAACCCGGCTGACCCGAATGAGTATTTCTTCACGCTCACGACCGAGAACGGATTCAAGATGTTTGAATGCTATGGTGATGAGGAGGCTCAGATGATGGATGCCTTGCTCGATCCGGGAGATGAAGTTAAGATCGAGATCCCCGAAAGGGAACGGAAGTACAATCGTTTTTGTATCGATCTCGGCGATATCGTCGAGCTCAATGGGAAGCAGCCTTTCCCTCGGAGAACATCATAGCCTTACGTTCTTAAGCGCTCCGGTTCTTAAGCGCTCTGACGCAGTCTCGTCCACAGCAGCGCTACCGTCCGTCGCGCGAGCGGCTCGAGGTTCCGGCAGTCCGCTTCGTTGTACTGGATGAGGAGGTCGAGCAGCTCCTTCTCCTCGGTGACACGGTACTCGTACCACAGGAGGGCGGCGTCAGCGCCGCTGAACCCTTCGATCTCCTCCCCTCGGCGTATATCGAAGACGCGCTCGATCGTCTTGAGGCCGCCGGCCAGGCCGAGGCGGGCGCAGACGTGACGGAGGTCGACGTGGATCGCGTCCGGCGGCAGGACGCCGCCGAAGTACCGCTCGATGATCGGCAGGTCGAAGCTGCTCCCGTTGAACGTTATGAAGACCTTATAATGCGAGAAGAGATCCCGTACGAGTTCCTTCTCGAGATTCGTCCCTTTGACGAAGCAGTAGTACCTCTGGCCGTCCCACGCGCCGAGCACGGTGATGTCGCCGTACCGCTCGGCGGTCTCGATGTCGACGTAGAGGCACTCCTCGCTGAAGAGGTGATAGAGCCGCCAGTGCTCGTTCCGTGGCAGGAGCGCGGCGAGGGCACGATGGTCCTTCTCTTCGAGCAGTCCTTCGAACTCCTTGATCTTGAGCTCATAGAACGTCTTCCGGGACATCCCGATGCCCCGTATCCGTTTCCGTTCGCGGAACGAGTTCCAATCGGCTATCCCTTCGTCCCAGAGTTTCCGTTCCATCGCCCGGCTCACCCGGTCGAGGAAGATGAATGATTGCGTGAGCGGCTCCATCCGGGAAACACGGAAAAAACCGTTTATAACTGCTGTGCCTGGCTGTCCAGTGGCTTCGCGAACGTCGCCGCCATGAGGAGCGGGAACACGATCGTGGCGTCGCAGTGGACCTTGACTGCAGGGGTGCGGGGCTTGATCTTCCCCCACGTGATGGCTTCGTCGATCCTTGCACCGGAGTCGGAGCCGTCATACTCCTCGGCGGTGTTGATATAGACCGCGTAGTCCAGCCCTTCGCGGAAGATGCACGCGTTGAGGATGTAGTGCTTCGCCACGCCCGCGCCCAGGATGATCGCGCCGGCCTTCTCCGCGTTCAGCGCGAGCTTCACGATGAGGTCGGTGTCCCGGCTCACGTCGACGGTGAACTCCTTGTGCTGCTGCCGGAAGAAATGGATCAGGTCGCCGAGCGAGCCGTCCATCGGCGCCGGGCAGATGACTGGGATGCTGTTCTTCGCGGCCCAGTACAGGTAGGACTCCTCGTGGTTCGGCAGTTCCGCGACCGCTCCCCCCAGTGAGCGGTTCAACTCGTGCGTCGCGACCGCCGCAGGCAATCCCTTGAGGACCTGCTGCATGAACTTGTCGAAATACGCGTACCTATCGTTCGGCACGAAGATGTTCCCTGTCCGGTTGATCCCGTTCTCGAAGAGCTGCTCGCCCGGCGCGTCGAAGCTGCCGACGACGAAGGGCTTCAGGCACTTGATGGCGTCCTCCTCGATGCCGCCGGCGGTGGTGACGATGCAGCTGACGAGCCCGTGCTTCGCGAGGAAGGTCAAGGCTTCCCGGTTGCCGCTGCTCACCATGTTGCTGGTGCAGCCGAGGAAAATCGTGGCTTTCTCGCGTCGCATGATGTTGACGACGTCGATCGCCTTCGCGAGGTTCGCGGCCTGGAACCCGGTCGTCGCGAGCGCTTTGACGAACGCGTCCAGGTCGAAGCCGTCCGTGGCGTTGCGTTCGTAGCCGTATCCCCTGATCGCAGGGAGGTGGTCGAGGCTGGCGATGTTCCGCAGGCCGTCGTACTGCGCGTGTTTCCCTTTCTCTTTCGTGAGTTTCATGGATGATCCCTCTGTGTTCTTCAGTCAGTTTTTATTCTTATACAACAAAACCCCGTTAATGACCGTCAAAAACCGATTAATCAGTTATTCTTAATTTTTTATTAATTTATACAACGTTGACCGTCGTACTCAGAACTGGCGATGACTCGGCTCAGCTGCCGGACTTCCGCACGGAATCATGGGTCGCCATTCCCCTTGGGAAGTGTTGAGCTCCTTAAAAAAGTGATTGTTTATAAAGGAGGGGTTCCCTAATTCTTTTAGGATGGCCTGATGCGGGATTCGGCTCGGAGGCGCGAGACGATGAGGGACCGACGGACGATCATGGAAGTGGTCATGGGCTTCTGGCTGGGTGTTGGCCTGATGAGCATCATCAACGTATGGAAGATCACGCAGAGCGCGAACCCGGTCCTCTACTCCTGGATCATGTTCGGCATCTCGATATTCTTCATCCTGATATGCCTGATCTATCTGATCGCCGCAAGGGCTGCGAAAAGCACGCATAAGACATAAGGGCCGAAAAATCCCCTGTCATCCTTTGGAGGGTTTCCGGGAATCCGCGGCATAGCTTCTTTAAAAGGGGCATCTTGAAGCGTATTGATGCTCACGGACAACCACTTCGCCATCCTCGCCAAGCTCCGCGAAGACAGCAGGATGAGCCTCGCCAGGATCGGGCGGGAGACCGGCCTGCCGACCAGCACGGTCTTCGACCACTATCGGGACCTCCAGAAGCGGGCGATTGCGCGCCATGTCACTATCCCTGACTTCGGCCGGCTCGGCTACCCGCTCCGGAAACGGTACCTGCTCCGCACGGCCGACCGGAAACGGACGCTCGCCTGGCTCAAGGGTCATCCGAACGTGAACGACGTCTACCGCGTGGACAGCCATGACGCTTTTTTCGAGGCGTACTTCTCCGATGTCAACGCCGCGGAAGAGTTCAAAGCCAGCCTCCGGCAAGAGCTCAAGCCGCAGGAGCTGAAGGAGTTCGATATCCTCGAAGAGCTCAAGCATGAGGTGTTCGTCGTGAAGAACAGCGTTAGAGCTTCAGCGTAATCAGGTTCGTGTAGCCGTGCTTCCGTTTCTGGATGATGCCCCTGCTTTCCAGGGTCGCGATGACGCGGCTCGTCTTGACCGCGCTCAGTTGCGTCAGGGTGGCGAGGAACTTCTGCTCCACCTCCTTCCGCTCCATGAGAGTGCGGAGGACCTTCCGCTCGTCCGTCGGCAGGACGGCGAGGAGCTTCTCGACGCGCCGGTCGTCCAGCTTGTCGCTGAAGAGGTAGACGACGAAGCCGCCGACGCCTAAAGCGAGCAGGGTGGTGCCGTAGAGGAAGAGCGGGTACTGGATCGAGCCGCCCATGTGCGCTAGGTGGTAGAGCGAGAACGCGGTGATCAGGACGCCCAGCCCGAGGACGAGGGCGCCGGAGATGAGGATCTTCTTGGTTTCCATCGGTATCGCCGGAGAAAGAGGAGAAAGGTATTTAAGGGTGATGGAGCTGGTGGAGCTGCCACGCCGCGTCGCTCAGGTTCGCGGGCTTCTCCGTCGGGAAGTCGCCGGTTGCCATCCACTGCTGCATGGTCTCGAAGTCCTGCAGTGAGATCCGGCCGGAGACGACCGCGTCATGCATCGGGCAGTCGAAGCCCGCCGGGTGGTAGGACGCCGCTTTCGCGTAGTCGCCGCTCGCCATCGCCTGCTGCATCGCCGAGAAGCCGTCGGCCGAGGCCATCTGCGCGTGCAGCTGGGCCATCGTGTAGTAGCCGCTCGCCGCGACGAGGGCGGCGCCGAGCGCGAGCGCCGCAATCACTGCGACGAGCACCTTCATCTTCCGTTCCATCGATACGCCTCCGGTCCGCGAGAGATGCGGGAAAGCCGACCGGCCATCCGCTCCCGGAACCTCTCTTGCCACCATTTCATAAGATGAAACGAAGCATAAGATTACCTGAAATCAAAGAGAAAGGGGCGGAGCAAAGACGTCGCGTGTCTACATCTTCTCCAGCCGCTTGATCCGTTCCTGTATGGGTGGGTGCGTGGAGAAGAGGTTCGTCCAGAAGCCGGTGCGGTCGCGGAAGGGTGTGCTGATGAAGAGGTGCGCGGTGGCGCGGTTCGCGTGGTCGACGAGCGGGTCCGGGTCCTTCGCGATCTTCTTCAGCGCGGAGGCGAGTCCGGGCGGGTAGCGCGTCAGCATCGCGCCGGACGCATCCGCGAGGTACTCGCGCTTCCGGCTGACCGCCAGCTTGATCAGCTGCCCGATCAAGGGAGAAAGTATCGCCAGGACCAGCCCGAGCACCATCAGGATGAGCTGCGCCTGGCCGCCTTCGCGGTCGCGGCGCCCGCCCCAGAGGAACGAGCGCAGCAATATGTCCGATAGCAGCGTCAGCACGGCGACGAGCACAGCCGTCAGGAGCATGACTCTAATATCGTAATTCTTGATGTGACTCATCTCGTGCGCGATCACGCCTTCGAGCTCCTGACGGTTCATCGTCTTCAATAAGCCGGTCGTCACGCAGATCGCGCTGTTCGACGGGTCACGGCCGGTCGCGAACGCGTTCAACGCGCTATCGTCGATGACGTAGCACTTCGGCGTCGGCACGCCGGCAGCAAGAGCCAAGCCTTCAACGGTGTTGTACAAGTAGGGATACTCCTTCTTCGTCACCGCTCTCGCCCCTGTCGTCGAGAGCACCATGTCACTCCCGGCAAACCATGCGATCAGGAAGTAGAGCCCGCCGACGACCAACGCCAGCACGACGCCGCCCAAGAACCCGCCGGGCGCGCCGCTGAACCAGTACCAGCCAATCACGCCGCCGATCAGCAGCACGAAGACGAAGAAGAGGAGGATGATCGCTCCCGAGCGGAGCTTGTTCTTCCGCACCTCGTCGAAGAAGGTCGCCATCGAATCTCACCGAAAAAAACTGTTTAGAACTTCACCTTGACCGGCTCCTTGTCTTCGGGTGCGGCCTCGAAGCTCTGCTCCGACTTGAAGCCCATCATGTTGGCGAACATGTTCGTCGGGAAGACTTGGAGCTTCGTGTTGTACGTCATCACCATGTCGTTGTAGAACTGGCGCGCGTACGCAATCTTGCTCTCGGTCCCGCTCAGTTCCTCCTGGAGCTGCAGGAAGTTCTCGTTCGCCTTGAGCTGCGGATAGTTCTCCGCGACGGCGAACAATGACTTGAGCGTGTCGCCGAGCGCGTTCGAGGCCTTCGCTTTTTCGGCGACCGTGCCCGCTTTCATCATGTTCGCGCGCGCCTTCGTCACTTCCATGAAGACCTCGCGCTCGTGCTTCGCGTACCCTTTCACCGTCTCAATCAGGTTCGGGATGAGATCCGCCCGCCGTTTCAGCTGCACGTCAATCTGCGCCCAGCTGTTCTTCACCTGGTTCCTCGTCCGGACAAGCCCGTTGAACATCAGGACGAGCCAGAGCGCGACGACGATGACGACTATCAGTATGATCCATGCTATGCCGATCATCATGATCACCTCAACCCTTTGAGCGGGTGGTTCCCGAGGACGTTTTTAAAGGTTGTGGACGTTTACGCCATCGTTGCGCTGCTCGGCAATCGCTTGTTCCGTCCGAAAGCCTCCTCCCCAGTTGGGGGCGGAGTCGCTTCGCTCCAAGGATTCCCTGGAGTACGGGGAAGCTGAGCGTTCCGTGTGCCGAACCATCCGAATCCGCGCGCCTCGGAGCCAATCTTCCCCTCGGCCTCCGTCGTTTTCCCCGTCCGTCTCGCCTTTTGGCGGGCAGCGATGAGCGACCATGCGACCATAAGTTTATAAGCCCCTTTCCATTAACACCGCCACTCAAGGGGGTGGTCCGATGGGACTGTGGAAAGAGTTCAAGGAGTTTCTCGAAGAGTACAAGGTGATGGGCCTCGCGGTCGCGTTCATCATGGGCGTCGCGATCACCGCGCTCGTCCAGTCGCTCGTCAACAATATCGTCATGCCGATCATCACGCCGTTCATCCCTGGGGGAGGGTGGAAGGACGCGACGTTCAGCATTGGGCCGATCGTCATCGGCTGGGGCGCGTTCCTCGCAGCGCTGATCAACTTCATCATCATCGCGTTCGTCGTCTTCTTGATCGCGAAGATGGTGTTCAAGGAGCAGAAAGTGACGAAGAAGTAGGGCTAACCTTTTTTATTCTCTTCTCTCCGAACAATCATTCGTTCTTCCCGCTCTTTTTCCCGCTCTTTCTTCTCTTCCTTCCCGGTCCTCTGCCGTTCTTCCGGTCGCCCCGTCGGATCAGCCGGTCGCCGCGGGCGATCTCCCGGTGCAGCTCGGTCACGACTGCCTCGACCGGGTAGAAGCCGTGCCGCAGCAGGCCGGACGATGCCTCGAGCAGACGGTCGACGCGGTAGAAACCCGGCTTCGGCAGCGGCCGCCGCAACGCCTGCTCGACGGGGTAGAACCCCTGCTTGAGGAGCATCCCGGTCACGGTGAACGGCAGCGCCAGCCCCCTGACGAGCGGCTTCAGCGGCCGCGGCGCCTGGATTTCGAGGCGGTGGATCGCGCCCATCGTCGGCCCGACCGAGATGACATGGAAGAGCAACCGTTCGTACGAGATGCGCCGCACCTGCCGTATCTCCTTGAGCCGGGGCAGGTAGACGACCATCACCGCCGCCCGCAGCAGGCCGCTCACGAGGAAGACGAGCAGGTAGGAGGACCAGAAGACGTGGTTGTAGCTGACGAGGAGGCCGCCGAGCACCGCACCCAGGAAGATGAAGGTGCCGTTCAGCACGTTATAGTATGCGAGGAGCGACGTCCTCCTCCTGGGCTCGGCAGTGTCGAGGAGGAAGGTGAAGGAGGTCAGTTCCAGCCCCGCCCAGACGAAGCCCGAGTACGCTTGGATGAGGAGCAGGTACCAGATCTGCGTGGAGAAGAGCCAGAGGACCGGGACGAGCGGCATCATCGCCGCTGAGAGGACGAGCACTTTCCGCGCCCCGTACTTGTCGGCGGCCTTCCCCCAGACGGGCATCAATGCGTACTTGACGCCGAGCGCCGCCGCCGTGACGATGGTGAACGTGAAGTAGCTCATCCGGAGGTCGTCCAGCATGTACGCCGCGAAGAACGGCGAAGCGAGATAGACTGCGAAATTCATCGCTGAGAGGAAGAGGACGAGGAGCCCGTAGTTCGTGCGTCGCGCCCCTTTCAGGAAGGAGATGAAGCCGTCGCGCTCCTCCTGCTCCGGCGGCCGGCATGGCTCGTGTTGACGGATGAGGAAGGAGATGGAAACCACGCGCGCGAGGAGCGCGATCCCGAAGAGGAGCAGGAAGCCCGAATAGGCTGCCTGGTTGTCCTGGAAGATCTGGAGGATGAGGCCGCCGCCGAGGAAGGCGAGGAAGGTGATGGTGCCGACCACCTTGTTCCGCTTGCCGAAATAGATGCCGCGCTCATTCTCCTCGACGAGGTCGCCCATCCAGCTCCCCCACGCCGGGCTGACGAGAAGCCCGAAGATGAAGTAGGCGCTCACGGTGGCAATCAGCGCGACGACGCTGAACCTGCCGGCGAGGAAGACGAGGCCGATCGGGATGAGCATCAGGCCCTGCAGGGACGCGCCGGTCACCACCAACCGCTTCCGCGTCCCGAAGAGCTTCACCAAGCGGTTGCTGAAGAGCTGCGCGAGAGAGCCGAGGAACTGGGGCAGCGAGCCGAGCAGGCCGAGCTGGACGTCCGTCGCCTTGAGGAGGATGGCGAAGACGGAGTAGAACGATTCGGCCAAGCCGACCATCACCGCGTAGAACGATCCGTCGAAGACCGAGAGCGTCCGCCCCTGCTTGCGGTTCTGCCGCTCCTGTTTGAGCGTCCGTTTCGGTTCGACGTCCTCCTTCCGTGGTCTTGTCATGGCTATGGGACGTTGCGAGAGAGCAAGTTAAAATGGTTTCGGAGAGTCCTTAAGCCGTCCTACGCACGGAAAGGGTGTAACCACCATCGAATCCGTGTTGGCCCGGAATGCCGCCATCAGACGTTCCCGAGCGGTGAATCGCTTTGCCCTGCAGGGGAGAATTCGCGGCGATACTTACTTCTTACTCGGAATGCCACTTATCCGATGCTGAAGGGAATCCTCACTTGATCCGTTCCAGGAGTATCGTCGGGCATGTTCGCGTCACACCGGGCGTCTGTTCGACGCGTTTGACGAACGCCACGAGTTCGTCGCTGCTCGCGAACCGGCAGGAGAGGACAAGCATGTGGTCGCCGGTCGCACTCCATGCGTCCCGCACCTCGGGCCAGTCCTTCGCGAGGTGGCGGATCCGGATGTACGCCTCGGGCGCGGCGTCCACACCGACGTGCGCCAAGACGTAGCCGCCGGCCTTCTTCGGGTCCAGCTCGATCGAGTACTTGGCGATGATGCCCTCTCCCTCGAGCTGCTTCACACGTTTCCTGACCGCGGCCTCGCTCGTCCCGAGCCGTTTCGCCATCTCGACAAAACTGGCACGTCCATCCTTCTCGAGGAGCTGCAGCAGCTCATTAGAGGAAATTCGAACCATAAACTTTATATATTCGTATTGATTTATATATTTATCGGAAGGGGTGGTTCTTAAAGTGATAAGAATCGCAACGAAGACCCCTTGCACAGAGGTGCGACCATGATCGCCATAGGCGAACAGATGCCGGAACTCGGGCTCGAGATCTTCCAGAACGACAAGACCAAAAAAACGACGCTGCAGGACTACAAGGGCAAATGGCTCGTCCTCCTCTTCTACCCTGCAGACTTCACGTTCGTCTGCCCGACCGAGCTGGAGGAGGCAGCGGAGCATTACGCCGAGTTCCAGAAGGAAGGTGCGGAGATCGTCAGCGTCAGCACAGACACCGTCTTCGTCCACAAGGCGTGGCACGACCACTCGAAAGCGATCAAGAAGATCGCCTACCCCATGGCCGCCGACCCGACAGGGAGACTCTGCCGCGCGTTCGGCACGTACCTAGAGAACGAGGGCGTCTCGCTCAGGGGAACGTTCATCATCGACCCTGACGGCAAGCTGATCGCGATGGACATCCACGACAACTCGATCGGCCGGAACACCGAAGAGATCCTCCGCAAGCTGCAGGCCGCGAAGTTCGTCCGCGAGAACAAGGGGCTGGTCTGTCCCGCATCGTGGAAGCCGGGCGGCAAGACGCTCAAGCCAGGCATGGATCTCGTCGGCAAGATATGAGTATCCCAATAAGGGATTACCGTCCGCGTTTCCGTCGCGACAAAAAGGATCGTTGTTTTCCCCTCCGCCGCAACCGCGTCTTCACGGAGAGCGCAGAGCATCGTTCCTCCGCCAAGGCGACGGGGACGCCGAAGACGCAGAACACATCGACACAACCGAGGTGAACACCATGGGATACCCGCATACGATACCTGACCTGCCGTACGCGTACGACGCGCTCGAACCCTACATCGACGCGGCGACGATGCACGAGCACCACGACAAGCACCACCAGGCCTACGCGAACAACCTGAACAAGGCTCTGGAATCGCTGCCGGAACTGCAGAAGCTCTCTGTCGAGCAGCTCCTCAGAACACTCGACGAGGTGCCTGAAGCGAGCCGCACCGCCGTCAGGAACCACGGCGGCGGCGTCTGGAACCACAGCTTCTTCTGGCCCGTGATGGGGAAGTCCGGCACGAAGCCCGAAGGCGCGCTCAAGACCGCGCTCGAGCAGGCGTTCGGCTCCTATGATGCGTTCAAGGAGGCGTTCACGAAGGCGGCGATGGGCCGGTTCGGCAGCGGCTGGGCGTGGCTCGTCCTCGACAAGGGGAAGCTCGCGATCATGAGCACCGCGAACCAGGACAGCCCGATCAACGAAGGCAAGGCCCCGCTGCTCTGCATCGACGTCTGGGAGCACGCGTACTACCTCAAGTACCAGAGCAAACGGGCGGCGTACGTCGAGGCGTTCTTCAACGTCATCAACTGGAAGAAGGTCGCGGAGCACTACGCCGCCGCGAAGAAGTGAATATCCTACGACAGACTCCTTCGCATCACCGCCATAAAACCCTTTCCCATCAGCATTTTTCACTTTTTTCCACGACTGGCATCGCCGCTACCTTGGCACGATTGACGGGCGCGAACATGGCCGAGTGTTTCGAGACGCGTGTTCGAAGAACACGAGGACCGGGAACGACGCGAAGCGGCGTGACTGAGGCCATAATCGTGAGCGTCCGACGATCGCCCCGAGCTGAGCGAGGACAACTAGGCCGTAGCGGTGATGCACCAACGCATTTTAACATTTTCATACAACTCAGCCCATGAGGTGAACCATGATCGAGGTCGGGAAGAAGGCGCCGGCGTTCGCGCTGCCGGACCAGGATGGGAAGACGATCACGCTCGACAGCCTGAAAGGGAAATGGGCGGCGCTCTACTTCTACCCGAAGGACGACACGCCGGGCTGTACGATCGAAGGAATCGAGTTCAGCGCGCGCCAGACGGAATTCAAGGAGATCGGGGCGGTCGTCTACGGCATCTCGGGCGACGACGCGAAGAGCCACTGCGCCTTCCGGGCGAAGCACAAGCTAGGGATTCCGCTCCTCACCGACAAGGACAAGAAGATGATGAAACAATACGGCGCGTTCAAGGAGAATCTGCTCTACGGACGCTCCTTCCTCGGCATCGTCCGCTCCACCGTCCTGCTCGACCCGCAGGGCAAGATCGTCCACCGCTGGCCGAAGGTCAACGCGCAGGGCCACGCCGAGCAGGTCCTCAAGAAGCTCGGGGAACTGCAAAACAAATAATAATCAAAAACATTAAAACGAGTAATGAGTAATGATTGACAAAAAATAACGCAATGATTGACAAATACGAATAACGAATAATAACTACTACAAATAATAACGGAAGGAAGGTGAACCCATGAAGAAGAACGTCGGAACGACAGACAAGGTCGTCAGGGTCGTGCTCGGCCTCGCCATCATCGCGCTCGGCATCTACTACGGCAGCTGGTGGGGCCTCCTCGGCCTCATCCTGCTCGCCACGGCGGCATTCAGCTGGTGCGGGCTCTACGCGCTCTTCGGCATCAGCACGACGAAGGCGAAATGAGCCGCCTCTCCGGGAAGGCCCTCAACGGCGCCGGAGCCGCGTCCCCGTCTTGAGATAAGACGGCATGATGCCCGGTTCATGAGGTTCGAGACGCGCTTTCAGATAATCCATGACCCTCTCCGGAGAGACGTGGACAAGGAAGCCGAGAGGGCGCATCTTATCTTCCCTTGCGGGATCGAACAAGGTGAGGTCGGTCGCCAGGGCGCGGACCGTATAGGGATCGATCATGATCGGTGCCTCACGGGGCATCCAGTCTCCGCCGTTGCCGACGCAGTAGACTGCGTTCGGCGCCTCGATACGCAGATGGTCGGACAGCACTCCATCCTCCCTCAGCCGGGGCACCAGCACCATCGTCTCGGGCCTGAGAGCGGCAAGCCAGAGCGTCTGGATGGGCCGCTGATGGGTGTAGCCGCCTCTCCAATCGCTCACTTTCTGCTCGACCAGAAGGACGTTCATCTTCATAGCCTTCGCGGTCTCGAGGTCCTTGCCGAGCTGTCTGAGGCGCCGATCGAGGCTTTCCAATTGATAGTTGCTGCTCAGCGTTCCTGCCATTGTGCCTCGCGAAGAGACAACGCACATATAATGATTTCTATAAATGAGTAGTAAAAGACAAGCATTCCTGGTATGGACCTGACCGGAGAATGGCGCATAGTAGAAACAGAGTCTTTATAAAACTCCCCCTGTTGCCACCGGCATCAGCAGTCAGGTGATAGTATGGGTACGATCAAGGGGGCGCAGGCCAACCAGAACCTCACGCTCGACGCAGTCCAAGTGACGAAGAAGGGCGACATCCGTGAATTCAGCCGATACGGCAAGCTCGGCCGCGTCTGTACCTGCAAGGTCAAGGATGCGAGCGGCGAGATGGACCTCACCCTCTGGAACGATGAGGTGGACGCGGTCGAGGAAGGCCAGAAGATTAAGCTGACCGACGGCTGGTGCAAGGAATGGAACGGCAACCTCCAGGCCAGCACGGGCAAGAACGGCAAGATCGAGAAGCTGTAAACGCGTTTCGCCATTCTTCAATCATCTCCTCGTATCCCGAGGATAGGAACAAATAGGGGGACGCAACACCCCGATTTGATGAAGAAGCCGGACATCGCGGCCTCGTGCCGGACGACCGAGACGTGGAGAGCGCCCTGAAGGCGGATGTAAGCGACGACGGGGAATGCCACTTCCAACGGGGGTGGAAGACCTTGTCTGGCCGGCGTTGGAAGAGGGTCGAGCCCAGTGACGCCGAGCTCGGCGAGATCCTTCTCGTCCGCAGTGGCGGACCGGAGAAGACCGCGTTCTTCCACAGCTACGACGGCCAGGAGCGCAAGACAACCGCGCCCGGATATGGATGAACCGGAGCAACGGCCACTGCACGTTCAAGGTGAAGGAATGCGTCAAGAGCCTCTCTGTCAGCGAGCAGCACGTCCTCCAGACGTCGCAGCAGCACGTCATCGCCCGATGAGCCTCACGCTCTGACTCAAGCCGATTCTTGAATCATCCAACAGATATATAAAGAATCCTTCCTCTTCCTCAATCAAAAAAACGTGGGGTGAAACCGTGTACCTCCAGAGACTGAAGCAGTATTCTGCGTGGAGCCCGCTCGCAATCAGGGTCCTCGCAGGCATCATTTTCATCATGACTGGCTACATGAAGCTGAGCAACATCGCCGGTACGACGGCGCAGTTCATCAAGTGGGGCATCCCGCTCGCGGGCGTCGCGGTCTGGATCGTCGGAATCGTGGAACTGCTCGGCGGCATCGCGCTCATCATCGGCATAGGGACGCGCTGCGCCGCGCTCCTTCTCGGGATCGTGATGCTCGTCGCCTCGATCGTGATGATCAGCCTCAACGGCCTGCCCGGCGCGATGACGCCGCTCTTCGGCTTCGCCGCCATGTTCAGCGTTCTCTTCACGGGCGCAGGCGCGCTCTCGGTGGAGAAGCGCTTCTGCAAGAACAAGGACGCTGCCACGAAGGCGACGAAGTAAGACGAGCGTCAGGAAACCTTTTTTTCCGGTTTCTTCTTGTTCATTATTCATGACTATCTCGGGTTTCAGCCGGAGGGATGTCGTCGCAGAGCGGCGATGCTGGCAAGGCCGACGATCACCCTCATAAGGCTGCAGGCGTTCTGTCGCAAGATCATGATGGTTTCTTGCCGCGCCGGCCGAAACCGCTCCCTTCAGGGCGGGAGGGTTCATTCCCTGATTCTTCCTCTTCCTTCCGGCCCGGGACAGGCGCCGCTTCCGGCGCCGCCGCGCTCCTCCGGGTGAAGAGCCGCGCAGTCCATGTCGCCGCCGATCGCGCCTGCTGCTTCGCGTCGAGGAACTTGAAGAGATAGACCGTGCGCCAGAGCCACCACGCGAAGAACCCGTTGAGGAAGAGCGTACCGAGCGGGGTGGAGAGTTCGCCGACCGCGTTCCGCTGGCCGAGCGAGACGAGCGTCCCGCGGGAGCGGTACACGAACGTCCGGGTCTTCTTGCCGTCCATCGACGCGAGGATGTTCTCCGCGACGACGGCCGCCTGCTGCACTGCGGCCTGCGCCAGGGCGGGCGTTCGGGGCAGCTTGAGCGCGGGGTCGTACATCGCGGCGTCGCCGAGCGCGAACGCGCCGGGCAGGCCGTTGACGGCGAGGTCCTGGCCGGTGACGTAACACCGCTGCCCGGCAGAATCTGGCGACAAGGGCACTTTGGCCGGCGTGATGCCTGCCACCCAGACCGTCAGGGAAGAGCGGAGCGAGACCGTCTCCTTCTGTTGGTTCTCGCAGACGACGCCGCTCTTCAGCACGTTCGTGACCGACAAGCCGGCCTTCACCCCGATGCCGAGCCGTTCCAGACCCTTGAGCGCAGCTTTCCGGAAGCGGACCGAGAAGCCTGGCAGGATCTCCTGAGTGGCCTGGACGAGCGTCACGCACGGCGCGTCCCGTGCGATCATCGGATATTGCTTCCGGATCCGGTAGCGGAAGAACTGTGCGATCTCCGCGACGAGCTCCACGCCGGTGGGGCCGCCTCCTACCACGATGACTGAGAGGAGTTGCCGCTGCTCCACGGGGGAGCGGCGTTGCGCCGCATCGAGGAGCGCCTGCTCGAGGGCGAACCTGATTCTGAGCGCGTCTCCGTCGTCCTTCAAGGAGAACGCGATCTGCCGTGCGGCCTCGTTCCCGTAGAAGTTCGTCGTGGCGCCGGTGGCGAGGATGAGGCGGTCGTAGCGCGTGACGCCGTCAGCAGTGACGACATGGCGCTTCCCGGCGTCTATCGCCGTCACCCGTTCTCGCCTGAACTCCAGGGTTTCCGGAGGGAAGAGCGCAGCGTACGGCACGGTCGCGTGCTCGGTCTCCAGGCCGGCGGTCGCGACCTCGTGGAGGAGAGGCGTGAAGACGAAACGGGCGCGTGGCTCGAAAAGGATGATGCGGAACCGGCGCTTCCCCCTGCGGCGGAGCAACTCCCTGATTGCGTAGCTGCCGCCGAACCCGCCGCCGACGACCGCGATGACCGGCAAGCGCTCGCCAGTCCCCGTCACCCGGGAGCCCTGATGCGCGACCGTTTTCTTCCCAGCAGCCATCCGTCCTGAACACCGACGGCTCTTTTTAAAGATGGTGGAAGATTGCTCTAACGACTACGGAAGAAAGATCCTGTTCTCCCTTGACGGCCGGAGGTTTGGTCGGGCGCTCGCGATAACGGCCTCCCCGCGGTCGCCCGCACCCG
>DAHXMN010000200.1 GCA_027371725.1 Candidatus Woesearchaeota archaeon
GGAGCTTCGCAATCTTCTCCTTGCTCAGCTTCTCCATCTTCGCGGTCTTCTTCCGCACGACTGCCGCGTCGATCCGGTCGAGGGAGAACTCCTTCGCGTCGATCGTCTTCTTGAGCGCTTCGATGCAGAGCTTCAGGCCGTCCTCGACGGTCATCGACTCCTTGTACTCCTTGTGGAGGATCTCGCTCACTTCCGTCTCGCCCTCGCCGATGACGACCGCCTTGTACTGGTAGAACAGCCCGGTCGGGTCGGTCTCGAAGAGCTTGAGCCCCGCCTCGTCGACGCCCGCGATCAGCAGCGAGACGCCGAACGGGCGGAGACCGCCGCTCTGCGTGCAGAACTGCTTCAGGTTGCAGATGTCCTTGACGATGGCGAGGAGGTCGATCGGGCTGTCGTACGTCGCGCGGTAGCCGGTGGCTTTCTCCTGGGCGCGCTCGACGAGGATGCGCGCGTCGCTCAGGATGCCGGCGGCGGTGACCATGACATGGTCGTCCACCTGCCAGATCTTCTCGATCGCTTCGGGGACGACGAGCTTGTCGACGAGGCGCTTGTCCGTGACGAGGATCACGCCGTCGCTGCACCCCATCCCGATCGCTGTGTTGCCCAGCCGCACGGTCTTCTTCGCGTACTCCACCTGGAGGAGCCTGCCGTCGGGGCTGAACATCGTGATCGCGCGGTCGTACCCCATCATCTGGTGCTGCATCGGTTGCATTGTTTCCACCTCATTCATGATCGTGCTGCCGCCTGCTTCTCCATCCTCGTCCGCTGCTGCGGGAGGAACCGCTCCGTCTTCTTCAGGATGCCGGAGACGCCCCGTACGCGCGGGATGACCTTGATGCCGTCGACGCTGGTCAGGAGGAGCAACGCGGCCTTCACCTTGTCCGCCGCGGCGTTGCTCACGCGGAGGACGCCGGTCTGCGTCGTCGCGTCGTACTTCACCGGGAGGATGCCTGCCTTGGCGCCGTCGAACAATCCCAACATGGCTTGGAGATGGCCGAGGACCGCTCGCTCCCCGCCGTCGACGGGCTGCTCGCTCAGCAGCTCGTACACGACGTACCGCTTCTTCTCCTTGAGCGTCGGAAGCAACGGCTTCATGGTCTCAGAACGGGCATCCCTACCCAGGCTCCAGCGCACGTGCGCCGGCCCTCTCGCCTTCGTTCTCGTTCTCCGTCGCGGAAGAACGGCGGGCCATTTAAAAAGGTTGTTGTTGAGGACAGCCAGCCCATTCCGTCGTTCCCGGCATCATCGCCGCCGGCCTCAGGCGAGCCGCCTTCAGTCAAGACAGCGATGAGCGCCGGGGGACTGCTCCCTACGGGGTGGCGCGGAGAACGCGATTGCAGAAGCGGTGCGGCGAGCAGCCCGTGGCGATGATGCTCCCGTCGTGGCGGC
>DAHXMN010000201.1 GCA_027371725.1 Candidatus Woesearchaeota archaeon
GAGCAGCTTCCGGAGGTCGTCGAGCAGCGCCTTCGCGCGGACGTCCTCGCTCTCGCGGAGCAGTTCGTCCTTCAGCTGCGCCTTGAGCTCCTTGATCTCGTGCGTGACCGGGTTCGAGTATTGCAGGCAGCCTTTCCGGACGCCCCTCCTCGTCACGATCCTCCTCATCCTCCTGACGACGCTCTTCGCCCTCCCCGCGCTCGCGTCCGTAGACCTCGTCTCGCCGGCGCAGAACGCGTATACGAACGCGGCGAACATCACCTTCGACTACTACCCATCGCTGAACGGCGTGGAGCAATGCACGCTCAGCGTCGACAGCCAGACCTTCCCGGACACGACGATCACGGACAACGCGTTCAACACCTTCACCCTCGTCAACATCGGCGAGGGCAGCCACACCTGGCGCATCGCGTGCCAGGCGGGCAACACGACCGACCTCTCCGTCGTCCGCAGCCTGACGGTGGACCGGACGCCACCCGCGGTCACGATCCTCTCCCCCGCGCAGAACGCGACGGTCCAGAACACGACACTCCTCCTCAGCGCGACCGACGGCGTGAGCACCCAGCTGAACTGCACCATGAACGTGAACGCGACCTACGCCGGCACGACCGTCCTCCAGAACGCGACGCCGACCGTGTTCAACGCCTCCCTCGCCTCGCCGGGGAACTACGTCACGATGCTCACCTGCCTCGATGCGGCAGGCAACGCGGGCAGCGCGACGCGCACGTTCACCTACGCGCCGCCGCCTCCGACGCTCTTCCTCAACCTCTCCACCGACCGGAAATCCTACGGCCTCGGCGACGCGGTGGCGCTCACCATCGACACCTTGCCCGGCGCGAACGTCTCCATCGATGTCTGCCCCGACCAGCAGGGATTCGTCCAATGCTACACCCCCCTGGTTGGCGGCGACTTCCCAGAGACGGTGATCATGCCCTTCACCAACCGCACCGGGGGCTACATCGTCGAGGGCGTCGCGCTCTACGGCAACCAGTCCTCCTCGGCCACGGCGAACTACACGGTGCTCAACACGATGGCGGTCGCCATCACGGCCGACGACGTCCCCGAAGTCGGGAAGGAGTTCCACCTCACCGCCGCCGCGACAGGAGCGACGGGCGCAGTGAACTACACGTGGAGCCTGAGCAACGGATCCGTCGCCAAGGGGCAGACCATCCCCGTCACCTACAGCGGGATAGGCGACTACACCGAGCGCGTCACCGCGACGGACGTGAACGGCAACAACGCCACCGCGTCGTACAGCACCTCCCTCCTGCCGGAGTACAAGGTCACCATCCACGTCACGGACGCGCAGACCGGCGCCGGCCTCGCGAACGCGACGGTGCAGCTCCACCTCGCGGACGAGAGCTCCGTCAGCCAGGACACGCTGGAGA
>DAHXMN010000202.1 GCA_027371725.1 Candidatus Woesearchaeota archaeon
TGGAGATCATCCCGCTCGGCGGCTTCTCGGAAGTCGGCCGCAACAGCGTCGCGATCCGCGCGGACGACGAGATCGTCATCCTGGATCTGGGGCTGATGATGGACCGGTACATCGAGTACACGGACAGCGACGACCTCGTCGAGCTGAGCGGACGGACGCTGATCGACATAGGAGCAGCGCCGGATGTCAACATCCTGGGAGAGGACAAGAAGAACGTCAAGGGCATCCTCCTGACGCACGCGCACCTCGACCACATCGGCGCCGTGCCGTACCTGGCGAACCGGTTCGACTGCGACGTCCACAGCGCGCCGTTCACCATCGAGCTCGTCAGGAAGATGTTCGACGAGGAACAGCGGATGACCCGCGGCAAGCTCGTCAGCCACGAGCTGAACGAACGGTTCAGGATCAGCGAGAAGATCGAGGCGTAGTTCATCTACATCACGCACTCGGTGCCGCACACCGTGATGATCCTGATCCACACGCCGTACGGCAAGGTCCTGTATGCGAACGACTTCAAGTTCGACAACAACCCGACGCTCGGGCCGAAGCCGAACTACCAGCGGCTGCGCGAGCTGCAGGGACAGGTCGACTACCTGATCCTCGACACGCTCTACGCGGAGCACCCGATCAAGACGCCGAGCGAGAAGATCGCGGAGGAGATGCTGAAGGACGTCCTCCTGGGAACGCAATCCCGGGGCAGCACGATCATCGTCACGACGTTCAGCAGCCACATCGCCCGCCTGAGAGCGATCGTCAACGTGGCGAAGATGATGAAGCGCCAGCCCGTCTTCCTCGGCCGCTCGCTCCGCAAGTACGTGGAGGCGGCCGAAGCGGTCGGCCTCGCGGACTTCTCGGACGTGGAGATTGTCGGCTATGGCAACAAGGTGAAGCCCTACCTGAAGAAGGTGACCGAGCCGGAGAAGTACCTCTTCGTCGCCACCGGGAACCAGGGCGAACCGAAGGCGACGCTGGCGAAGATCGTCGACCAGGACATGCTCCCGCTCGGCGACAACGACCAGGTGATCTTCAGCTGCAAGATGATCCCCGTACCGGTGACGATCGAGAACCGGCAGCGGCTAGAAGGCAAGCTCCAGGCGAAGCACGTCCGGATCTTCACGGACATCCACGTCTCGGGCCACGGCGCGCGCGAGGACCACCGCGACTTCCTCAACACGCTCAAGCCGAAGAACATCATCCCGACGCACGGCGAGATAAAGGCTTTGGGCGCGTTCAAGGAGCTGGCGGAGGAGGTCGGCTACCGCCCCGAGCAGATCCGGATCGTCGTCAACGGCGAACGGGTCCGGGTGGCGTAGGGCCGTCCGTTAAACGGTTTTTCTCTTCTCTTTCC
>DAHXMN010000203.1 GCA_027371725.1 Candidatus Woesearchaeota archaeon
GGGATCCGCGGCCTCTTCGCCGTCCATCTCCTCTTCCGGGTCTCCTTCGTCCGTGGCTTCCTCTTCCGCGACCTCGTGATCCAGCACCGCTTCCTCACCGGTCTCCCCGTCGACGGAGACGATGAAGCGCTCCTCCTCGATGACGCTCTTCGTCGCCGGCTCCTCGGCCGCGAGCGCCTCCTCGACCGTTCCGGCCGTCACCGCCCCGTTCGCCGGGCCAGGCTCCGCCGCGTGCTCCGTCCGCGCAGGCTCTTCCTCGATCCGCTCCTCGGCCTGGTAGCCCTGGAGCTTCACGCTCCCTTTGGTGAGCAGCAAGCGGTCGCAGAGGAGCAGCCGGAACGCCTCCTTGTGGATGTCGAGGAACAGCTTGACCGGGCAGTCGAGCGCGATGGACGCCTTCTTGGCCAGCCGTCCGAGCTCGATCATCTCGCGGTCGGTGAGCTTCTGCTCCCCCCCACGCTTCCCGATGGGCTGCTTGCCGAGCCGGTCGTCCTCGTCGCGCGTCAGCATCTCGGTCTGGACCGCGACGCGCTGGTAGACCGGCCGGAGGTACTCGCGCGTCAGGCGCCACTCGTCCTTCGCGAGGTCGTGGCCGACGTCGGGCGCGCCGTAGTACGCCTTCGCCACCAGCTCATCCGTGTTCGCGCCGTTCGCGCTCCACGCCTCGCCGGTCGCCTCGCTGCGCGGCATGCGCTGGACGAGCACGCCCGCGTTCAAGTTCTTCTCGCCGATCCCCGCCTCCTTCCGGAAACGGAGCATCGCCGGGGTGAAGAGGCATGCCCAGCACTCCTTCACCGCGAGGAGGAGCTCTTCGAGGCCGTGGACGTTGAGGATGATGCCTTCCGTGCTCTCCTCGGGGACTGCGTGGTTCGTGCTGAGGATGACGGTGGCGAACGGCGTGTTCCCCGCCCCGATGAGCGAGTCCACGGGCGCGTCCGGGTCGACGCTGAGGCTCTCGTAGGACTCGGCGAGTTCGGCGACCATCTCCTTGGGGAACTTGCCGTTGAGCAGGAGCTCGCGGACGAGCTGGTAAGTGAGCGTCTTGTCCGCGTAGCCGGTCAGCGCTTCCCCGATGCGCTGCTGCAGCCGGTTGTGGCCGACGAACGCCTCGAAGGCCTCGTTCGTCACGACGAAGGAGAGCGGCACCGCGTAGTCGTGCTCCTGCAGGGCTGCGAGGTCGACGGCGCGCTGGCCGCAGAGGTCCTTCTCCGTCCGCGTCACCGCCTTGAGGCTCTTGACGTACTTCATCGGTATCCTTCCGGGAACTGCATATTTAAACGTTTTGCACCGACGAGGGTTTTTCGTCTGTCGACGGTGGCCACGCCGCCACGGTCCTGTTCGCTCTCC
>DAHXMN010000204.1 GCA_027371725.1 Candidatus Woesearchaeota archaeon
ACGCAAGCTCGCAAGGGCCTCCCCCGGGCGTTGTCCGCGCTCCTCGATGAGTCGCCGGCTGAAGATCTCTCCATGGGCCCGCGCCGCGTTCTCGAGCCCCGATTCCGAAAGCGCCTCCATGAGGGCGAGATGCTTGCCGGAATGCTCGAGCACCATCGCCTCGTGCACCATCGTCAGCTCGAGATGCGTCTCGGGGTTGTCGACGGGCAGCCGTGCGGTCTCGGCGACGATGATGACGAAGAACGCCGCGCCGAGGAGGATGAGGACGGGGTCGACCGAGAAGATGCCCGCCCGCGAGGTCGTCCCGACGATCCCGAAGATGTCGAACGTCTTGAAGACGAACGCGAGGGTGAGGAAGGTGAGCAGGACGAGCGGCTCGAGGATGGCGGAGAGCGACATCTCGCGCGAGCTTCCCATGCCGCCGAAGGTGCTGCCCCCGTCTAGCCCGGTGAGCGCCATGAAGAAGTTCGCGAGCGCGAGGAGGTAGAAGAACAGGATGACGTTGCCGAAGGCCGAGGACTCGCCCGGCAGGAAGAGGAGCGGCACGGAGAGCGTCGCGACGACGAGGACCGCGACGTTGAGGTAGGGCGTCGCCCTCGTCACCCAGGTCGCGTTCGACGAGACGACCGTCTCCTTCCTGAGCAGCTTCGCCAGGTTGTAGTACTGCTGCAGGAGCGGCTGTCCCCGCCGTCCCTGCGTCCACGCCTTGACCTTCTTCACGACGCCCATGAGCAGGGGCGCGAGCGCCACCGCCACGGCGGTGTTCAGGACGACGTAGAGCGCGAAGAGCCAGCTCATATGAGGAACCTCGCGACGACGCTGAGGAGGAGCGCGGAGACGAAGATGTACGCGACGTACAGGTCGAGATCGACGTCGTGGAGCCGCGCGACGAGGGTCGCGGCCTTCCCGACGGCCCGCGCGGCGGGGTCGTAGAGGTACTCCTCGAAGAACCGCATCAGCCGCATCTCGGCGGCGGCGCGCTTGGGGAGCGCCTTCTGGCTGTCATGGTACTCGCGCTCGACAGTGAGCTTGGGGCGGAAGATCGCGTCGAAGATGCGGATGATCGGCTCGGAGAACCCGGAGGCGGTGTACTCCGCCGCGCTGCCCGCCGAGGGATAGCCGCAGCCCCATGTCTCGCAGACCCGCCGCTTGCCGACGTTCCTGAGCGCGAAGACGGCCAGGGCGTAGACCGCGAGGAGGAGGAGGCCGACGGCGAGCAGGTCGGCATCGTCCCAACCAACATCGCCATCAAGAAGGCCGAAGAGGCGGGATATGACCTCGTGGAGGTCTCGCCAAACGCCAAGCCCCCCGTCTGCAAGCTCATGGACTTCGGCAAGTTCCAGTA
>DAHXMN010000205.1 GCA_027371725.1 Candidatus Woesearchaeota archaeon
ACCTGCTCCACCGGAACGTGGACCAATTGCGGCGGGGTGCGAAGATATTGCCGCCGCGTCCGGAACTGAAGCTCGCAGGGAGATTGAAGCCGCTCTACTACCTTACCGAGAAGGAGAACCGCCTCTATTGCCTCCTCAGGAAGATTCCGCACGACGCGGACGAGTGCCCGTTCTCGGCCGACAATCCGCAGCTCGCCTTCAAGGCCGGCATCGGCAGCTCGCTCTCCCGCGAGGAGAAGAAGAACGTCCTCAAGTCCGTGCAGCTCCTCCAGCAGCCCGCGGAAGCCGTCGTCGAGGGCGAGGCGCCCGGCGAGCTTCACGCCTGCCCGCGCTGCGGCTACCCGACGACGAGCAAGGACGACTGCGTCTACTGCAAGCTCATGGCGGGGAGACGTTAGTTCTTTGTCTTCTTTTGGTTCTTATCAGCAGGTGTGCTGCCTTGGCACAAGACCCGGGCGCGAACATGGCCGAGCGTTTTGAGGCCATAATCGTGAACGCCCGACGATCTGCCCGGACCGGAGGGAGGACAACTAGGCCGCAGCACACCTACTCTTTGCGGGAGAATAACTAAGGAAAGGGAAAAAGGAGTTTACTGATTGAGGAAGTGGGTGGCGCCGTTCACCGCGCGCGTCGCCACGGCCTCGTCCGAGCCGCCCTGCATCAGCGCAGTTTTTACTCGCGCGGGCTCCTGACCCTTGAAGAGGGCTGCGAGCGCTTTCCGTTCCAGCCGGGCCGCGGCGGAGAGCGCGTTCTGCACCTTGCGCCGCTGTCGGGCAGAGAGCTTCGCCGGCTCGACGAGGAGCGGCTTCAGCGTCACTTCCTCCTCGGCCTCGTAGCGCCGGATCTCGAGCGTCGTCTCGTCGAGGACGCGGATGTTCTTCCGCATCCGCCCGAGCTGGATGATGATGATCGCCAGCGCGACGATGAAGAGCAGCAGCACGACGAAGAGTATCTCCGCCACGGGCAGGTTGATTCCGAACACGAACATGGTACATGCACCTCGCTTGGTTTTTCGCTATTCTCCTTCCATTCCTTCTGCGTTCTTTCAATCAGGAAACATGATCAGTCATACACCTTGACCCGGTCGATCGTCCGCGCGTCCGACTCGTTCGCCGTCGGGTGGTAGACGCTCGCCAGGGTGTCGTCGCTCGTCGCGATCTGCCTGCCGCGCTGCCGCAGGACAGCGTCCACGACGACGCCGTCGCCGAGGTGCGCGACCAGGCTCGGGGCCGGCTCGGGCAGTGAGGTCGAGTCCATCGGGTCGTGCCCCGCGATCACCTCGAGCAACAGGGCCGCGTCGGCGACGTCGGTCGCGAAGGGCCCGATCTG
>DAHXMN010000206.1 GCA_027371725.1 Candidatus Woesearchaeota archaeon
CGTGGCAACGAAGACCCGTAGAGAGACGGGTCTTCGTGCGCCGGAATCCTCAGGATTCCGAGCGTCCCGGCAGCGTCCGCGCTACCGAGGACCTGCGGGGACGAGACCTCCCGGAGCGGAAAGCGACACGGTTCGAAGATGATGATCCGAGATGATAATCCGCGCGTCAGCGAGGTTTTCATCGCGGCCCGTCACTGCATTATGCCTTATCAATCCGCCTTCCCCGACGAGATGCTCGACAGCAACCTTTTTAAAGACCTCCCTGTTCTCGCGACGTACCATTTTACCTGAGCAAGCCGCAGTATCTAGGCCGAGAGGCAGCGGAACAGGCACAAGGTGAACCATTCATGGCGAAGGAATCGAAGAGCAAGGTGGTCAAGAAGGCCGGCAAGGTCAAGAGCAAGAAGCGCTGGGCGCAGATCGTCGCGCCGAAGAGCTTCGACAGCATGGTCCTCGGCGAGAGCCTCGTCGAGGGTGCGGACAAGCTTGTCGGCAAGAGCCTCACGGTCAATCTCATGACGCTGAACGGCGACATGCGGAGCCAGGGCGTCGAGATCCGGTTCGACGTCATCAACGCGACGGAAGGCAAGGGTCACGCCGCCGTCACCGGGTACGAGCTGCTCCCGAGCGCGCTCAAGCGCCTCATCCGGCGCGGCCGCACCAAGGTCGCGGACAGCTTCGTCGTCCGGACGGCGACCGGCCGCATGGTCAGGATCAAGCCGATCATCCTCACCGCGAATCCCGCGTCGAGCGGCGCCGCCACGACGATGCGGCTCGCTGTGCGCGAGAAGACGAAGCAGCTCGTCGCCTCGATGTCGTTCGACAAGCTCGTCCAGGAACTGATCGACTTCAAGGTGCAGCGCGCCCTGAAGGACGTCGCGAACAAGATTCACCCTGTCAAGAACGTCGAGGTGCGGATGTGCTCCCTCCTTCCGGAGGGCACCTCCGAGAAGCGCGAGGTGAGCGAGGATTCCCGTACCGAGGACTTCGTCGAGGTCGTCGAGCCGAAGGCGGACGTGAACGCTTCGTCGGATGTCTCCGGTGACGCGGACGAGCCCGTCGATGCCGAGCGGCCCGACGATGGCGCCGCGAAGGGCGCTGCCGAGGAGTCCGACGACGAGACGGACGACCTGGATGATGGTGAGTCCAAGGACTGAGACTGTCAGGCATTTTTTTCCGTTTTCCACTATCGTCGTTTTCCAAACGTTTCCCAAACGTTTCCCAAATGTCTCCCAAACTTCTTCAGGTCGGCCTCCCCGAAGGGGAACGTGCCGACCGCGCCGACGAGCGCCATCCGCGTCGCGACGAGGGCGACGAGCGCCTCTTCC
>DAHXMN010000207.1 GCA_027371725.1 Candidatus Woesearchaeota archaeon
GCCGCTTGGCGAACGCGCTCCAGGACCTCAAGCTCGAGTACGACGAGACTGTGCGGGACGCCGCCACGAAGATCATCCAGTTCCGCTACGGCGAGGACGGCATCGACGTCTCGAAGAGCGAGGGCGGAAGGATCAATGTCAAGGCGATCATCGAGTCGCAGGAATGAATGCCTCACGAACAGGGCTGCAGGAACAGGAAGGTGACCATCATGTCCGAAGAGCTATTCAAGGAGTACGCGGAGAAGCTCCCCCCGTCGATCCTCGACGAGGTGCGGCAGAACATCCCGGAGAAGTGCACCGACGCGCGGCTCAAGCGCATCCTCAAGGCGGTCCACGAGGAATACCGCCTGGCGTTGATCGAGCCGGGCGAGTGCGTCGGCCTCGTCGGCGCTGAATCCATCGGCGAGCCCGGCACGCAGATGACGCTGAACACGTTCCACTTCGCCGGCGTCGCGGAGATGAACGTCACGACCGGCCTGCCCCGCCTGATCGAGATACTCGACGCGCGGAAGGCGATCCAGAGCCCCCTCATGGAGGTCTATCTCCTGCCGCCGTACAACGAGGGCAAGGGCATCAAGCGCATGGCTGAGCGGATCAAGGAGACGCTCTTCCAGGAGTACCTCAACGAGATCAGCATCGACATCGTCGAGAGCACCATGGCCGTGACGCTCGACAAGCAGAAGATGGCGGACATGGAGATGACCGTCGACCGGCTCATCAAGATACTCACGAAGTCGCTCAAGGGCTACGCGTTCAAGAAGACCGGTGAGCACTCGCTCGAGGCCAAGAGCGTCTCCAAGGAGGAGCCGCTGAAGGAGATCTACCGCCTCAAGGAGCGGATCAAGTCCGTGTACGTCAACGGCGTCAAGGGCATCCGCCAGGTGCTGCCCGTCAAGCGCGGCGAGGAGTTCGTCATCGTGACCGCCGGCTCGAACCTCAAGGCAGTCCTCAAGATGGAGGGCGTCGACCTCACCCGGACCGTCTCGAACGACGTGTACGAGGTCGAGGAAGTGCTCGGCATCGAGGCGGCGCGCGAGCAGATCATCCGGGAGGTGCTGAAGGTGCTGCAGGCGCAGGGCATCGACATCGACATCCGGCACATCCTCCTCGTCGCGGACACCATGACGATGAGCGGCCACCTCCAGGGCATCTCGCGCTACGGCATCGTGAAGGACAAGCCGTCCGTGCTGGCCCGCGCATCGTTCGAGACGCCGCTCAAGCACATCTTCAACGCGGCGATGGTCGGCGAGAGCGACACGCTGAACAGCGTCATCGAGAACGTGATGCTCAACCAGCCCGTGCCTGTCGGAACTGGGCTTCCCG
>DAHXMN010000208.1 GCA_027371725.1 Candidatus Woesearchaeota archaeon
ACCGCGAGCAAGCGCTCAAGGACGCGACGCTCGCCGCGAAGTCCAAGGCGCAGACGCTCGCCTCGGCTGCGGGCATCCTTCCGAGAAGCCGCCGAGCGGGATGATCTCCAGCCGGGCGTCCTTGATGCGCTCCGTCGGCCCCGTCCGCAGCTGCCTGCTCGCAGGGTCGTAGTGCGTCGTGGCGCGGCCCTCGTTCCGGGGCCGGCGGTCGTACTGCCCTGCCTGCTGCTGGCGTTGCGTGCTGCCTCCTTGCCGCTGTGCGGCCTGCTGCTGCGCGCCGCTCCCGCGGGGGACCCGCGACGCCCCCGCGCCCCGGCCGCGCGGCCGATGCCTGCGCCTGTTGTTCGGCGTCCTCGCCGGCTCTTTCGTCGCTTCCTTTGTCGTTTCTTTCGTCTCTACGACGATAGCATTCATTTCATTACTCATTTTCTATACTCCGAGAGAAAACGGAAAACGTTCTTCACTTGCCTTGCGGCGAAAAACTGTCCGGACCATCCGGGCTTGCCTGGTTTCTCTCTGACGGCGCTTGGCCGTTGGTGATATTCTAAAATACGTGTTTATTTATAAGCCTGCCGGTTTTATTTATAAATAGGATATTCTTCAAAATATATTTTCCATAGCACTGCTCCGTACGCGTACGATGCCGCGACGCATGGTTGCGAGCGCGCTCGCAGCCTTCACAGATAATTTATATACGCGCATCTTAACGGGCGGAAGCATGAGGTGAAATCATGGCAACCGATACGCAATCGAAATTCCTGTGGGCCATCGTCTTGATCATGGCCGCGCTCGTCGCGCTCGTCGCGTTCAAGAGCTCGACGCCGATCAGCGTCAACACGTCGCCCCAGCCGCAGCAGGACCTCGTCACCGTGAGCGGCACCCACCAGATGGATGTCGCCCCTGACCAGGCGGTGATGACGTTCCAGGTCCAGACGAGGGGGACGGACGCGAAGAGCGTCAGCAGCCAGAACGGCCAGCTCATGAACGCGGTCATGGCCGCGCTCAAGGCGCAGGGCGTCAGCACCGACCAGATCGAGACGACCGGCGTGCTCCTCGACCGCTGGACCGAGTGGGACCAGCAGCAGCAGAAGACCGTCGACAAGGGCTACCAGCAGACCACCACGATCAAAGTCACCTTGACCGACCTGACGAAGGTCGGCCCCGTGCTGGACGCGGCCGTGAACGCGGGCGCGAACTCCGTGCCCGGCATCAGCTTCGAGCTCCAGCCCGCGACCGAGCAGCAGTACCGCGAGCAAGCGCTCAAGGACGCGACGCTCGCCGCGAAGTCCAAGGCGCAGACGCTCGCCTCGGCTGCGGGCATC
>DAHXMN010000209.1 GCA_027371725.1 Candidatus Woesearchaeota archaeon
GGATGATGAGCGCGCCGAGGAAGAACATCAGGATGTTGAAGATCACCTCGAGGCTGCGATCCACGATGGCGCTGCTGAACCCGACCCGCATCGGGATGCCCTGCTTCTCGAGCAGCATCGCCCGCACCGGCTCGCCGCCGACGTGCGCCGTCGGCGTGACGTAGCTGACCGCGAAGCCGATGAGCCGATAGATGAAGAGCGTGTAGAACGGCAGCTCCACGCCGTACGCGTCGAGGACGACGCGCCACTTGACCGTCAGCACGACCGAGATGAGGATCGAGACCGCGAAGTAGGCGAGGATGACCGCCCAGAGCATCGAGTCGTCGGCGCGGAAGAAGAGCGAGCGGAACGGCTTTCCGTCGGGGCGCAGCACCTCGGGGTAATGATGTTCGCGCTCGATGATCGCGGTGTGCGCGGCGAGCAGCTTGCGCGCGAGCCGCCGGTCGTGCCGCGCCACGACCCCGATGTACAGGTTGCCGAGATGCATCCAGACGGTGTCGCGTTCCCAGCCGCCCGCCAAGAGGTCGAGCCAGGACATCTTCACGCTCGTGTTCCGGTGCGGCTCGTACCTGAGGGCCGCCGGCTGGTCGAGTCCGGCGGCGGAGAGCCGCGAGGAGGCGGCCGCGAAGAGCTCCTTCTCCTCCTTCGGGGAGAAGATGCGGAACCAGAGCGGCACGACATTCGCGTCGCCGGTCAGTTCCCCGTTCACGGCATCGTCCTTGAAGTGCGTGCCGGTCCAGAAATGCCGGAGCAGGAGCGCAGGATAGTCATGCCTGCCGAGCGGATGCGCGAGACCGAGGGCGTCCGCCTCCTTCTTGATCACGGCGAGCATCGCGGTGTCGTAGCACGACGAGTCCCTGATCGCGTAGTCCCGCATCCCGCCGAGATGGAGCCCCCTCTTCACGAGACCTGTTCCCTCGTCGACCGTCGTCGACGCGAACCGCGCCAGTTCGCGCTCGAGGAATGCCTTGTGCCTCGTGACGAGCGTCTTGTCGCCGAGCGCCGCGAGGCTGTAGAGGAGGAACGCGTACCCGTCCGGGCACTCGACGTCGGGGAAGTTGAACGGCTTCCCGTCCCTGCCGACGACGAGCGCGAACCGGCCGTGCTCCTCGTAATGGCTGAGCGCCCACGCCAGCGTCTTCCGCACGCGTTCCCGGTGGCCGAGCGCGAGCAGCGCGTCCACGCACATGCCGAAATCGCGCGCGTAGAAGACCGGGTAGTTGTTCGGCGACGTGATGAAGATTCCGAGGCAATCGTCCCAGCACCGCTCGACGACCGCGCGGCAAATCGCGGCGGCGTCGCCCTCGTACCGCGCGGGACCG
>DAHXMN010000020.1 GCA_027371725.1 Candidatus Woesearchaeota archaeon
TGCGCGGAGCCGGGCGGCGGGGACGGCGATCTCGCGCGGCTTGAAGTGCGTCAGGGTGACCTCGCTCGCGTCGTACCGCAAGGTGCCATCCTTGTTGACGTAGACGTCGTGCTTCGCGCGCAGGATGCCCTTGATCAGGTGCTCAGGGATGTGCTCGTCGTTGCTCGTCCCGCGGACGCCCTTGATCAGGTCGGGGTAGATGCTCGTGCCGAGCCGCTTGAGCAGGTCGTCGAAGATCCGCCGGATGTCGATGGCGCGGACGCTGCTCGGCGCAGGCGCGTGCGGGCAGTCCTCGACGTCGCCGCACGTCGGGCAGTGCTTCAGCCGGACCGTCTTCGCATCGCAGGTCTCGCAGCGGAAGAACGGCGTCTGCCTCTTGCAGCGAGGGCAGTAGCAGACGGGGAACGCGCCCGTCACCTTGCCCGCCTCGAGCGCGGACTGGACGCTGCGGAGGCGGCCGCCCTCATCCCCGACGGGGAAGAGGCAGTGCGGACTGCCCGTCATCTTGCGCATCTTCGCCTTCTCCGGCCGGCCCATGCGCGAGCCGATGAACGTGCCCGCCTTGTCCCGAATCGCGACGGGAGAGAGCGCATTGACGAATGCGAGGACGTCGCCGTCGAACGTAGGGAGTTTCCCGCGCAGCGGCGCGAGCGCCGTGACGAGATGCTCCTCCTCGGCGAGGCCGAGCGGCAGGAGGAGCTGCTGCGCCTCCTCGCGGCCGAGGACGAGGAACTCCTTCTCGACGAGGAGGTGCTCGACGGCCAGCGTCTCGAGGCATCGCTTCGCGAGCGCCGAACGCGCGTCGGCCTCCACATAGGGGAGGATGAGCTTCCCTCCCTCCTTCCTCCCCGCGGCGATTGCGGCGAGGAGCGCGTCGAACTCCTCCTTCGAGGGGAGCTTCCAGAAGAGCGTGTGCCACGGATGCAGCGGCGTCCCCGTCGCGCGCGCGATCCTGAGCGCCTCGCTGAACGTCGGAGTCGTGGCGAGCGGCTGCTTGAAGAGCATGTCGAGCCGTTCCTTCGGCACGTCCGTCAGCGCTTCCAGCTTCTCGAGGTCGAGCATCGCGTGGAGCGCCATCGCCGCCTTCTCCAGCTCGGCCAGCCACCACTCCGGGCAGTAGCCTGCCGGCACGAGAGGATGGGCGCGGTCGAAGAAGTCGCCATAATTCACGAGGACGTCGCCCAGGTAGAGGACCTCCTTGATGTCCTGCTTGACCTGGCGCGCCTCCTCCTCGGTGCGGAGCCGTTTCACCGCGCCGTCCTTGAGGAGGACGACAGGGCCGTCGACCGTGTCGCACGGCGTGAACGCCGCCGCCTTCCCCGGACGCTCGACCTTGAGCTGGGTCCCGGTGGCGAGGAAGTCGAGGAGCACCGCCATGGACGCGGGGTTGATCGCCTGGCCCGAGTAGCCGGACGCGCGGCTCCGGCCGTAGCGGAGGCGCCAGCCGCCCGGACGCAAAGGATGGCCGAAGACCGGCCTCCCCGCGACGAGGTCGGCGATGTACGTGTAGTCCGGCTTGATCCTCGCGCTCTCCTCCACCTTGCCCTTCGCCTTCATCTTCTTCTGGAGGGCGACGAAGTCCTTGAGGAAGCCCCAATGCTCCAGTCCCATGTCGCCGCCCCATTTCTCGAGCTTCGCCCAGAGCTTCGGCGCCTTGAGGGGGATGCAGCTGCTGTGGATGAGGCTGTACCCGTTGCGGAGCTTGTTCGCCTTGACCCTCGGAAGGTCCTTGAGATTGACGTTGCTCACCTCATACTTCTCGGACTCGTCGCCGTCGATCTCGACGGGCAGCCGCTCCATGAGGAAGGCGCTCTCCTCAGCCGAAGGGAAGTATTGGAGGTTGGTGATGAAGTTGTGGTAGTCCTCGATCTCGGCGTGACAGCGCTTGATCTCCTTCTCGGTCGGGTCGTATTCGGCGTAGCCCAGGTGCTTCCGCACGTAGTCCGCGATGAGGACGCTCACCGCGGCCGCGGTGCCGCCCGCGTTCCTGATCGGGCCGCTGTAGAAGAGGCTGAAGTACTCTCCCTTGCCGTCGTTCCGCCGCTTGAGCTCGAGCTTCGTGAACCCTTCCAAGGGGGAGCTGACGACGCCGACGGTGACATACGCGAACCCGACCCTGATCCCGGTCTCGATCGCCTCGAGCGGGCCCTTGAACGTGCAGTACTTCTGCTGCGCCACCTCGAGCGCGATCACCAGGGCGACGCGCCAGTCGAGCTTGCCGTACTGCTCCTCGAGCTCGATGATCCGCTTCTCGATGCCCGCCCCCCTGACCTGTGGCGCGATGACGCTGATGAGGCCGATGACCCGCTCCGCGAGATTGGAGGCGAGCACCACTTCGACCTGGCTGTCCGGGTCGTAGCCCGCGGCCCGGGCGTCGGCAGCGATGCCGAACGCTTCGTCGACGCCGTTCTTGAGGCTGGCGAAGTACGCTTCCATCCCCTCGCTGGCGAAGTCGCTCATGCCGCCCCACCCCCCGCGATCTTCCCGGACGGCGTCTCGACGGGGTCGTCCTTGCCGAGGCCCTTGCCGCTGTAGAAGTTGATCACCTTGATGTCGCGCGTCCGGAGGCTGATGACCGGCATGCGGCCGGGCTGCGGCTCCAACCCGCGCTTCTCCTGATCGTCGGTGATGTCGCACCACGCGCTCGCGTTCAGGATGGTGACGCCGCGGTACGCGGCGCTCGCCACCCGGTGGACGTGCCCGGTGATGAAGAGGTCGGGTATCCTGTCGATGACGAGCGGGTCCTGCTCCGGGTCCGGCACGTAGAGGTTGGAGGCATGCGTCGGCGCGAGGTGTCGCCTCTGGAGGAGGAACTTCATGATGAGCTCCGCGCGCTTCTGGCCGCCACGCTCCCTGATCGAGGGGACGTTGTCGCTGTAGTAGATGAGGCTGTACCCGTGGTAGAGGAGCACGTCGAATCCGGGGAAGCCGGGCCGCGCGCCGAGGGTGAGGAGGGAGGGGCTGCTGAGCATCGTCACGTTCTCCATCGCATAGAGCTCGGGTGCGAAATCCTTGTAGATGGGCGGCTGCGGCTCGGAGATACGGCCCGCGTCGTGATTGCCCGGGATGCAGACGATCTCCATCCGCGACGGGATCTGACGCATGAGACGGGCGAACTCGGCGTACTGCTCCTTGATGTCCTTGATCCTGAGGTCTTTCTCCTGACCGGGGTAGACGCCCACGCCCTCGACGAGATCGCCGATGACGATGACATACTTCACCTTGGCCGCGATCGCCCGCTGCTCCTCGCTGCCCAGCTTCCCGTTGAGCCACGCGAGCATCTTGGCGAAGTCCTTCCCGAGAAACTCCTTGCCGCCCACCTGGGGATCGCCGATGACCGCCACGTAGTCGTCATCAGGCCCTTTCTTCAGCTCGTGCGACACCGGGATGTCGGGGAAGTAGAGCTCGTCCGCGAAGACGATGCCGTCGCCCGCGCTCCCCGTGACGCCGAGCACCTCGTCCAGCACGACGTCCTTGGCGAGCGCCAGGGTCTCGGGCCGTTTCGCGCCGGCGAGGACGTTGATCTCGCCCGTCTGATCCTCGATGACGAGGAGGATGTTGCCGTTCTTCGTGGTGTTCTTCTCCTTCACCATGCCGATGAGGGCCAGCCGTTCCTTCGGGGCTGCGCGCTTGGCGCGGATGATGGCCGTCGCCCCTTGCAGTTCTTGCCGCTGCCGCAGTATCGCGCTGAGCGCCTTGAACCGCTGGTTGAAGTGGCTGACGAAGTCGTCGTACGTGTATTTCCTGCTCTTCTTCATGTAGTTGCGCAGGATCCGGATGCCACGACTCTCCCGCGACAGCTCTTTCTCGTTGGCGAGCTCGACGAACTTGTCGTACTGGCCGGGGTCGTTGTGCTTCTCCGCTTTCACCTTGGCGTCGTCGAGCCGTTCCCAATCCACGGTCTCGCCGAGGAACCCCTTGTTCTGATGGTCGATGAGGAGGGCGTCGCTCGCGTCGGGCGCGCCGAGGGTGTCGAGCTCGTCCGCGACGTCAGGAGAGAGCAGTATCCCTTTCTCCAAGAACTCAAGTATCCTCTTCTCGCAATCGTTCTCCATCGTGCACCCGTCGCGGCCCGTCGCTGTGGCAGCGCAGTTGGCCGTCGAGTTGAAAAATCGTTTCCGTGATTTTCAATCCGTTGATGATTGTTCGTTGACGTTTTTCCGTTCGTCGTCAATACATCGTCCGTCGTCGTGCCGTCGGGGGCTGGGCCGCCTCGGATCCGTGCCTGACGCGAACATGGGCTCGCATTTTTCGCGAGGCCGTGATCGTGAGCGCCCGACGACGCCCTTCAGGGGTTCTGGGGCGCCGATGACCGAATCCCGGACCGTTATTCTCTCACCGGTTTGTCGTTCGTCCCGTATCGCCTTCTGTTAAGCTTGCGGCCGCGCGGCCTGCGCTCACAGGCTCATCTCCTCCTTGAGGATGTCGGTCACCTTCGGAAGGAGCGCCTTCGGCAGGCCGAGGCTGATCTCGCGCGTCCGGCCGAAGCGCCCCTTGCTGATCACCTTCGCGTTGATGAGGCCGAGCATGTCCAGCTCGGCGATGATGTCGCTCACCCGCCGCTGCGTCAGGGGACGCAACCCCACTTTGACGCAGAGGTCCTTGTAGTAATCGTAGATCTCGCCGGTGAAGAACGCGCCGTTCGAGGAATCGTTCACCGCGATCACCGAGTACAGGGTGGCCTGGAACTGCTTCGGTTGGTGCTGCACCACGTCGAGGAACCGGTCGCGCTCGATCTTCTCCTCGGCGGCGTCGATGTGCTTGATCAGGACGCGCTCCTCGCCGTCGCGCTCGGCGAGCTCGCCCGCCACCCGGATGAGCTCGAGCGCACGCCGCGCGTCGCCGTGCTCGCGCGCAGCGAAGGCCGCACACTTCGCGATGACGCCCTCGTCCAGGACGCCCTCGTTGAAGGCGAGGCCGCAGCGGCGCTTGAGGATGGACTGGATCTGGAGCGCATTGTACGGTGGGAAGACGAGCTCCTCCTCGGAGAGGCTGCTCTTCACCCGTGGGTCGAGGTTGTTGCTGAACGTCAGGTCGTTGCTGATCCCGATGAGGGAGACCTGCGCGTTCTTCAGCTCCGCGTTGACCCGGGTGAGGTTGTAGATGATCTCGTCGCCCGTGCGCTTGACGAGCTGGTCGATCTCGTCGAGGATGAAGATGACGACCTGCTTCTTCGCATCGAGCGCCTGGAAGAAGATGTTGTAGACCTCGTCCGTCGGCAGCCCGGTCGGGGGAATCGCCTTGCCGAGGTACCTTGCCAGTTCCGCGACGAGCCGATACTCCGTGTCCGCGATCCGCTTGAGCTTGCAGTTCACATAATAGATGTGGAGGGGGATGCCCCGCTCCTGCGCCACTTCCATCATCTTCTCCGCGGTGTACTTCGTCGTGAGCGTCTTCCCGGTGCCGGTCTTCCCGTAGAGGAAGAGGTTGCTCGGCCGTTCGGACCGGAGCGCGGGGGCGAGGATGTTCGCCACCGCCTCGATCTGCTGGTCGCGGTGCTGGATCTCGTCGGGGATGTAGGTGCTCTGGAGCACCTTCTTGTTCGCGAAAAGGCTTCCCTTGTCGAGGAAGTTCTGGAAGAATGTAGTGATCTTTTCCTTCATGGAATTCCAGTGGAAATGGTGGTTATTTAAAGATTCGTGTGAAAAGAACTAGAGAAGAAAATCTCTCTTTTGGAGAATGGGCGACACCCCTTCATTTCCTTTGGAACATTGTTTGAGGGTCTGGGCGGCTCGTTTTCGGGTGTGTGGTGCGGTTTTCTGCTGTTTTGTTTGCTCGAAAAAACTCCTCATTATTATATTTCTATATAGATAATATTATTTATTATTTAATATTCATTATTCTTTATATTTAATATTCATCATTCTTTATAATTAAGATTCATCATTCTTTATTATCTACAAAATCGAAAAAGGAGAGGAACCGATCCAAAGGCAAGACCGAACGGGCCAGAGAAAGGGTCAAGGGAAGGGAGGTCGTCAAACGAGGTCGTCAAACGGGAACGGACAGTCTCCACGCGAAATGGGGGGGACGGTCCACGAATTATGTTTTTACTATAAAATAGTAAAAAACAAAAAAGTATTTAAATCCTGCGAGCATTCCGTCCCGAACAAGCAGCCGGTGAACCATCATGACGATTGTCCAGAAAGAATTCCTCAAGAAAATCAAGGATTTCGGCCTCAACAGCTACGAAGCGAAGATCTGGACCGCGCTCCTCAGCAGAGGAGTCTCGACCGCCGGCGAGCTCAGCGACATCGCCAACGTCCCCCGTTCCCGTTCCTACGACGTGCTGGAATCCCTCGAGAAGAAGGGATTCATCATCATGAAGATCGGCAAACCGATCAAGTACATCGCCGTGCCGCCGGAAGAGGTGCTCGAGCGCGTCAAGAAGATCGTCAAGCAGGACGCGGAGAAGCAGATCGAGACGCTCGACGAGCTGAAGAAGACCGACATCCTCGACGAACTGAAGCTCCTCCACACCAAGGGGGTGGACCTCGTCGACCCGACCGACCTCACCGGCGCGCTCAAGGGCCGTTCGAACGCGTACAACCAGCTCGACACGATGATCAAGGCGGCAGAGGAGACGATCATCCTCGTCACCACCGAAGCGGGCCTGCCCCGCAAGGCGGACATCCTCGGCCGCAGCCTCAAGAAAGCGTCTGAACGCGGCGTCAAGATCATGGTCGCCGCCCCCCTGACCGCGAAGAACAAGGACGCGGCCGCTTCACTCTCGCAGTTCGCCGAGGTGCGCAGCCTGCAGCACGTGAGCGCGCGATTCTGCGTCGCCGACGCCAAGGAGATCGTCTTCATGCTGATGGACGACACCAGCGTCCACCCGAGCTATGACGTCGGCGTCTGGCTCAACGCGCCATTCTTCGCGCAAGCGCTGACGCAGCTCTTCAGCCTGGCGTGGAAGGAACTCAAGGCGAAGAACTGAGGGCGATAAGATGTCTGAGCGCGGCCTCACACCACTAGAAGGCAGGATCCTCCAGTTCCAGCCGATAGCCGACAGGAAGGAATCCGGCCTGCTCACACTCATGGTCGGGAGGCCCGGCGAAGAGGAACGGCGCACCTACATCATCTCACTCCTCGGGGACGCCCACACCGCCCTGCTCGAAGAGCTCAAGGGAAAAACCATCGCCTATCTCGAGACGGCGCGCATCTACAACAGGGGCGGCCGGAGCTACGAAGAGAAGACGGCCACAATAACAGAATGCGACGGCCCCCTCCGGGCTGTGCACGAACACGAATTCCGTCAAGAGCGCCTCTTCCGCTAGGCGTACGGATTCACCCCTCGCCGCACTTTCTCGAAGAACTCCCTGTTCTCCTTCGTCTCCAACCCCTTCGCAGCCATGCGCCGCCGCGCCTCGATGATCGCGTCGTCGATCGCGATGCTCATCGGGCACGCTTTCTCGCCGACGCCGTTCAGCATGGCGGCGTAGAGCCACGCGCTCTCGCGTCCGTTCTTCGCGAGCCAGACTGTGTGCCGCAGGGAGCGTCGCTCGTCCAGCGTCACCCCGTAGGAGCTTCCCGCGTCGCAGAGCCGACAGAGGATGCACGCGTCCGCTCCCTTTCTCCCATCCTCCTCGCGCCGGAAGGTCATACGAGCACCCCGGGATTGAGGATGCCGTTGTAATCGCGCTCCTCCTTGAGCTCGAGCAGCATCTTCTTCACTTCCTGCGGCACGTACTCGCGCTTCACGCGGCCGAAGCCGTGCTTGCCCCCCGGGAGCGCGCCGAGCGCGAGCGTCTTGTTCCAGAACGTCTCGCGCTCCGTCCGTTCCACCGCGGCCAGCAGGATGCCGCCGCCGAGGTGGCCGAAGCACATCCACCCTTCCTTCGCGCAGAGATTGAGGAACGCGGGCAGCTGCTCGCGCGTCAGCGCCGCCTCCTCGGCGGCCAGCCCCTTCGCCCAGAGCGTCTTCTCCAGCCCTTTCCGTTTCGCGAGGAGCGCCTCGACGTACTCCCGGTCCTTGTAGCTGCCGTCGTCGTTCGCGTACGCGACGAGGAGACACGGCCCTTCGAGCTTCAGGAGGCGCGCGGCCGCCGCGTCGAAGTATTCGGCGAGCAGCGCCCCTTTCTTCGGGAGGCTGTCCAGCGCGTCCAGCGCGGCCGCCGCGTCCTTCGCGGGGAAGATGTCCGCGGTGAGCTTGTGCGTCGGGAGCACCTTGACCCTGAGCGTGAGGAGGACGCTCGCGATGCCCTCAGTGCCGATCGCCTTCGCGAGGTCCGCACCCTTGAGCAGGTGATGCCGGCCGAGGGCGTCGAAGCACGTGGCCTGCTCAATCACGTCGTGATAGTCGCCGACGAGGAAGCTCTCCTCGGTGATGTGGTTCTGGCTCGCGAGCCCGCCGATCGTCGCTTCCTCATCATCCGGGACGAGCGGGAAGCGGTAGCCGCGTTTCGCCAGGGCGGCGTTCAGCTCGCGGACCGTGACGCCGGCGCCCACATCCACGGTGCGGCGCTGCGCATCCAGCCGTTCGATCGCGTCGAAATGGCGCAGGTCGAGGATGACCGCGCCTTCCTTGACGCAGCCGCCGCGGATACCCGTTCCGGCGCCGCGCGGCACGACCGGCAGGCGGTACTGGTTCGCGTGGACGAGGATGCGCCGAACCTGCTCCTCGTCCCGGGGTTTCAGGACCGCCAGCGGCCGGCCTTCGAGGCCGGACGCGTCGTACGAGTACGCGAGCAGGCTCTCCTCGTCCGCGGCGTAGTCGCCCTGGTCCACCATCCGCCGGAGCAGCCGTTCAGCATCCATCATCGCACTTCCGCGAGCATCTCCGCGACGTCGCGCACCTTCCGGTGCTTCTGGAACGAGAGGTGGCAGTACGGACACGCGACCACGAGCAACGGTTCTCTGAACTCCTTCGCGCGCCTCTCAGCGATCTTCGCCGCCGCCTCACGGTTGTTCCTGGCGAAATCGTCCCCGACGGACCCGCAGCAGCCGCGCGAGGGATTCTCCTTCGGCACGTGGACGTTCGCGCGGTGCAGGACGCGCACCGCGACCTTGTCGTCGATGCCGAGCTTGTCGAGGAAACACGCATGGTGATATGCCGCCGCGGCCTCATCCCCTTTCCGGACCTTGTCGAGGTGTTCGTCGA
>DAHXMN010000210.1 GCA_027371725.1 Candidatus Woesearchaeota archaeon
GGTGTCGACGATGGCGGCGTACTCCTTGACGCGGTTGACGATGCTGTCGAGATAGTACTTCTCCACAGACTCGTTGAAGATCGTGACGAGGGTGGCGTTCTCCCGCACCCGGTAGTTGTTCTTCACCTTCTCAACGATGAAGAGGTCGCGCAGCCGCAGCAGCTGGCGCCGTATGTTTGACGGCGCGATGCCGAGGAGCTCGAGCTTCTGCTCCTTTCGCTTCTGGATGACGCGCTTCTCGACATCCGTAGACGTGAGCTCTTCATCCGCTTCGAGGATCACCAGCAGGACGTCCACGACGACGTCGCGTGAATCTCCTGGCTGCAGGAGCCCGAGACTGAGGCAGAGCTTGCGGACAAGCTCGCGTTTCGTGATGCCGGGAGCCGGCCGCTCGTATTTCCGGAGCGTGATCTCCGCGAGCGGCGTATCGACGCTGATCTTCTGTCCCACGCTATACCCCCAATCCCTTCGCGCCGTTGGAAGAACGACGTTTATATAATTTTCGGAAATGACCGCATCTTTTAGAAAAAAAGAAGAGAATCCGAGCAAAGAGCGGGAGAAGAAGGTTAGAATAAAAAAGTGTTATGAAAATAAAGCGTGGCGGAGGAGAAAGAAGACAACGAAGAAAAAAGAACGAAAAAGAAAGAATGAGAAAGAAAGAATGAGAAAGAAGAAATGTTGACGTCAGCGTCTCAGAGCTTCCGGAGCGCGAGCGCGACGGCCTTGCCCTTGATCTTCGTCTCAGCCGTGCGTGTCATCACCACGGCATCGGCGGCGCCGGCAGCGCCGTCGTTCTTGGCGTCGACGAGATGCTTCGCCCCGGTCCGTTCCATGATCTCCTTGGCGTGCGCGGCGAGGACGCTCGCGAGCTCGGGTGCGCGGATGGAGAGCTCGATCGCATCCCCTTTCGTGAGACCGGCGTCCTTGCGGAGCTGCTGCACCCTCCGGACAATCTCGCGGCTGAACCCTTCCGCCTCGAGCGCGGGCGTCAGCTCGGTGCGGAGGAAGATCGTGCCCTGCGGGAACTGGCCCATCACCCATCCTTTCGGGGAGACGCGCTCCACGGCGAGGTGCTCGCCCCTGAACGAGTAGCCGTCCAGCTCGATGACGCCGTTGAGGCCGCGCTGCGCGACAAGGCCGGCGAGCTTCTCCGCGTTCCGCTTGATGAACTCGATCGCCTTCCCCGTTTCCTGGCCGAACTCCTTACCGATGGCGCGGTAGTTCGGCTCGACGCTGTACCCCGCGGCGGGCGAGGAGGAAGAGAGGGAAGCGGTCCTCTACGCGGCCGCGACGACGTACCTCGGGGCGCTCAAGCTCC
>DAHXMN010000211.1 GCA_027371725.1 Candidatus Woesearchaeota archaeon
TTCTCCTACGGGACCACGTCGCTGGACCGGATCGCGTTCCAGAAGGCCCAGGACGACATCGCCGCGGACATAACCGCGGGAACATCGTTTTCGCTCCGCGTCCTCTCCGATCAATTCGACCGGGGCATGGAGCTCCTGGCGGACAATCTTCTGCACCCGGCATTGCCGGACAAGGCGTTTGACATCGTGCGGCAGGAGACGGCAAGCTCCCTGCAGGGCCAGCTGCAAAGCCCGGCGTTCTTGTCAAAGCGCGCTCTCCGGGAAGGGCTTTATCCCAAGAACGACCCCGTGCTTCGGGACGCGACGCCCAAGACCGTATCGTCGCTCTCGCTCGAAGACGTGAAGGCGTACTATGCCAAGGCCTTCCGCCCGGATATGACGACGATCGTCGTCATCGGCAAGGTAACGCCGGGGCGGGCGCGTACGGTTGTTGAAAAATATTTCAACGCCTGGAAGGCCGGCGGGCCGAAGCCGGCCACGGATCTTCCCGCTGCGCCGCCCAACAAACCCTCGACGTCGACGGTGCCTGACGCGAGCAGGGTCCAGGACGAGGTGACGCTGGCCGAAACAGTCGGCATCACCCGCACGCATCCCGACTATTACCGGCTTGAGCTCGGAAACCATGTGCTTTCCGGCGGTTTTTACGCCTCGCGCCTGTACCGCGACCTTCGCGAGAAGGCGGGCCTCGTGTACACGGTGGACTCCTTCCTTGAAGCCTCGAAAAACCGGGCGCTCTTCGGCGTTGCCTATGCCTGCGATCCTCCCAACGTTTCCCGGGCGCGCGCGCTCGTCGAGCGGAACCTTCGCGAGATGCAAACGACGCCCATGAGTCCGGAAGAGCTGCGGCAGGCGAAAACGCTCCTCCTGAGACAGGTGCCGCTGTCCGAGGAAAGTGCGGACGGCATCGCGGGCATGCTGCTGTCGCGGGCGCTCCACGACCTGCCGCTCGACGAGTCCGTTCGCGCGGCACGGCGGTATCTGGAGACCACGGCCGAGCAGGTGCGGGACGCTTTTGCAAAATGGATCAGGCCGTCCGATTTCGTGCAGGTCACGGTGGGCCCGAACCCGGAGTAGGAGAGCCCGCACGATGCATGTGCCTGGCGAAGGGTGAACGGAGGTTTTTTCAAAAGCCTGCGAAAGTGTTCTTCCTCCTTTCAGCTGATACGACACTGAAGATGTCCTGTTATTGCTGATGCTTTATCCTGACCCGGACAAGCCGGAATACCGGCTGCAGAGACACAAAGAACACAAGCGCCTTCTTTGTGACCGCGAA
>DAHXMN010000212.1 GCA_027371725.1 Candidatus Woesearchaeota archaeon
GGACGAAGGGCGCGGAGCCGCCGACGAGGCCGATCAGCGCGAGCTGCGACCACTCCTTCTCCCTGAGCGCGCGGAGCGTCTTCCACTCGCCGAGGGCGAGGACCGTGCTGATGAGGAGGAGCGCGACGAGGACGTTCTTCAATGTGGTGAAGACGCTCGCGTCCATGCCGGCGACGCCGAACCGGTTGATGAAGACCGAGAATCCGCTGATGGCCGCGGTCGCGAGGACCAGCTTCACGCCTTTCTCCATAGAGTCCACCCCTCTTCCAACAGCACGTCCTTTAGGAATCCATATAAATAGTTTTTCCCCGAATGCACACCTGTGCCGGATGATGCGCTACCGGCCAAAGGGCGAGCGTTTCGGAAACGACAGCGAAGGCCGACGGGGGGTTGCCCCCTACGGGGACGAGGCCCTTCGACGTCTCCTGCGATACGTGAGCAGCTGGTAGCGCCGCGAAGCGGATCCGGCACAGGTCAAGAACGATTAAAATGACGAAGCTCCTGCTCTTCGGCAACCCGGCGATCCCCTCGGACAGCCTCGCCGTCAAGGTCGGGAAGGAGCTCGAGAAGGAGGGCTACGAGACGCTCCACCTCGAAGACCCTTTAGGACTGCTCGACCTCGACCTGAGCGAGTATCTCATCCTCGACGTCGCCCGCGGCTTGGACGAGCCGCGGATCGTCGACGACCCGGACAAGCTGCTCCTCGGACGGCTCTGCTCGCTCCACGACTTCGACATGGCGTACTTCCTGAAGCTCTTGAAGGCGACGGGGAGGATCGAGAAGGTGCGCATCATCGCGCTGCCGGAAGGGCTGGAGGTTGAGGACGCGGTCAGGCGCGTCAAAGAAATCGTGGCGAGGCGAACGTCACAGCTCATGGACTGAGATGTTTGCTTCCGGATGTAGCCGTGAATAGTCGCGCAAATGCTGCTTATCGAGGGGGAGGTCGTATTCCACGCTCCTATCGCCGAAGGTTCCCGTCATTCTGGAGAAGATGACGCCCCTTCCGCCGCCGACCATCCTGTACTGTTCGCCGACAGGGAGAGGGACCTCCTGCGTCCCGTTCAGGACGCTCTTGCGGGTCCCGAATCGGATATTGAGCGCCCTCAGGCGGTTCGCGAGCGCATCGGCGTGCTTCCCTTCGCCGCTCTTGGCGAATCCCATGTCAGGGTATTCTTTCCCGTCCGAGCCCAGTATGTACAGCTGCACGATGAGATAGCTGCCAGTATCATCCGGAAACGGGGTTTCCGCCGTCTTTTCGGGAAGCCGTT
>DAHXMN010000213.1 GCA_027371725.1 Candidatus Woesearchaeota archaeon
GTTGCTCCTCGTCGCCGCAAAACCCACGAAGTAATACGGCGTGTGATTATAGGTGAGGGTGTAGTACCACTGGTCCGCCTCGTACACGAACCCCTCGCCGAACACCGCATAATTCGTCAGGGACGCGTTCAGGCGCGCCGTCGTGCTCCCCCCTTCCGCCGCGAGAACGTGGATCCGAGGGGGTTCCTGCGCGTCGTACCGCGTCACGTTCAGGGCGTCCGTCACCACCGCCTTGTCCGCGAGGTTCTCGTTACGCGAGAAGCTGCACCGGTAGCACGTGCGGGTGCAGCTGCCGTGACGCCACCGGCAACAGTACGGCTCCCACGCGTAGTGCTGGACGAGGATGTTCGACTGGACCGTGTACTCCGCAAGGAGACTCCCGTTCCGGTAGATCGGCCCCCAGAAGAACGTCGTCGTCCCGAGCACCACCCCATCGGCGAGGACGCGAAGCGTGCTCGTATTCACGGTCAAACGATTGTCGCGCCGGCAGTCCTCCTGGCTCGTCTGCGGGTAACCCGGACTCTGATAGTTCGACGGCACCCAGACCCAGTGCCCATCGCCGGAGCGGATGCTCGTCCACGTCGGCACAAGCAACAAGCCATCGACGAGGACGCTCGGCGTCACGGCGAGGAACGCCACCCACGCCTCCTTGATGTACGTCGAGTTCACGGGGTGAGCGTCATCCGGCGGCCCCGAGACGGCGATCGCGTCGTTCCACGCCGCGACGACGCCGTAATCGGGAGCGCGGTGCTCCGCCAACAAGAGATTGACGCTCACCAAGTCCCTCTCCGCCTGGCTCAGGTTGCTCGCCTGCACGGCCACGCATTGCGTGTCCGGGACGCGGGCGCAGCTCATCCCCGCAACAGCGTGCACGGCGAGCACGGCCACGACGAGGAAGACTAGCCCGTGATGAACGTGACGAGGAGCGGCGCAACCCATATGATGACCAACCCGATGATGACGTACGTCGTCATGTGCTTCGCATCATCCCGCTTCTTCGGATCGCCCCCGTTCATCATGAAACTGATCCCGGAGAAAAGCAAGAGCAGGACCGCGATCGCCGTCGCCGCGTACTTGATGAAATTATAGATCTTCATCACCGGCGACAGCATCTGGTCGAACTTCGCCTGATCATCAGCGCTGATCGTCTGGTTGAAATCAACCGCCGACACCAACGGCGCAGCGACGAAAAACGCCACCAACACCAACACCCCCATCGGCGAGGACGCGAAGCGTGCTCGTATTCACGGTCAAACGATTGTCGCG
>DAHXMN010000214.1 GCA_027371725.1 Candidatus Woesearchaeota archaeon
GCCCGGCCGGCGGCCCGAAGCAGGTCGAAGGCAGCCACAAGAGCGGCCTCTTCCCCGTCCTCGTCAGCACATCCGCGCAGCTCGACGCGCTCGGCGCGAAGACGCAAGGAGCGGTCCTCACGGCCGGCCTCGGCGCGAAGCGGCGCGAGCAGCTCCTCGAGCACGCGGCCAAGAAGGCCATCACCGTCCTCAACCTCGACGCCGAGGCGCTGAGCCGCATCAAGGAGCGGTTCGCCGCGCAGAAGAAGGAGCGCAGCGACAAGCGCGCCTCTAAGGCGAAGAAGGCGGAGAAGAAGACCCTCGAGCAGAAGGCGAAGTCCGAGCAGGCCGAGGCCGCGAAGGCGGCCGAGCCGACGGACGCGGCCGCTCCCGAACCCTCCGAGGAGAAGGAGAAGGCGTTCGCGGCGGAGAAGCAGAAGGTCCTCACCAAGAAGATGTGATCGGAGACGGAGTATCCCCCGGCCAGAGAAATTAACTCAGAGAAGATCAAGGTGTTCCCATGAAGCTCGATGCACAACGACGGGTGGCCGCCAGCCTGCTTGGCTGCGGACCGCAGCGCGTCCGGTTCGACCCCGCGCGCCTCCATGACATCAAGGAGGCGATCACCAAGTCCGACATGCGTCTCCTGATCAGCGACGGCATCGTCACTGCGCACCCCATCAAGGGTGTCAGCAGGGTGCGTGCCCGGAAGACTCGTGCGCAGAAGCGCAAGGGCCTTCGGAGAGGCGACGGCAGCCGGAAAGGGACCGCGAGCGCGGCGAACGACTCCAAGCGCGCCTGGATGACGAAGATCCGGGGGCAGCGCGCATTCCTCCTCGAGCTCAAGGAGAAGGGGCTCGTCAGCCTGTTTCTTGTCCATGAGTATCAATCCTTGATCGGGTTTCTTGTCGTTCTCCTGGCGTTCAGGCGAGCTTCTTGTCGCCCTTCTCGACGATGAAGATGCCGTCCTGGAAGATGCGGGTGTCGAAGCCCGGCCGGCGGCTGAGCTGCTCGATGTCCGCGGCGACCTGGCCGACGACCTCCTTGTCCGTGCCGGTGACGGTGACGCTCTCGCCCTCGACCTTGACGTCCGCGCCCTCCTTGATCGCGAGCGTGCGCGGCACCTTCTCGCCGATGAAGTTCTTGATCTCGAACGTGCGGCCCTTGACGCTGACGCTCATAGGGAAGTGGCCGCTGCACACCTTGAGCCGGTACGTGAAGCCTTCGCTGACGCCCTTCGCCATGTTCTTGGCGTGCGCCCTGAACGTGTAGAGCCGCTTCTT
>DAHXMN010000215.1 GCA_027371725.1 Candidatus Woesearchaeota archaeon
AAAGCCGCGAGGTACAACTTGATCCAGAAGAATCAGAAGAATAAGTATACGCGCAAGCAAGAGTCTGCCAGCGTACCCGAGAGATTGAACGAAGGGATGAAGACCGGCCCATACAACGGGATGGAGACAGATTCATCCGGGAAGAGGGTCGGTGGTGTCCTAGAGATTCTCCTCGATGAACCGAACCATCTGGCCGTTGCCCGCCTTCCGGTACAGCCGGAGGGCCTCCTCACGGTTCCCGAGCCGGAGGTTCTCCGCAGCCACCCGTTCAAGCTCAGCGACGTCCTCAAGGTGGCGCGCATACTCTGCTGCGACGGAGAAGAGGCCTGCCTGCGCGTAATATGCCACTGCTTCCCTGAGCTTCGCGCTCTCGGCGATCGTGAACGCGAGCGCGGCCTCGCGGTGGCGGCCGAGCTTCTGGAGCGTCGTGCCCGCCTCCTCGAGGACCGTGCGGCGCAGTTCCGGCGCGAGTTTCGCTGTATCGACATGCTCGACGCCTTTCCTGATGATTATGTCGGCGATAGGGCTTACCATCTTGACGTCTCACCGCACCCCATAGCTTTTCCTCGCTTATAACTGTTTCCAATTATGGTCTTGACGCTCAGTGAGCGGCATCTTTTAAAAAGAGCGTCACGTTACGAACAACGCAAGTTCAGAAGCACCTTCGTGCAGACGCCGCACCCACGCTCACCCGTCGCGGCGCCGTCAACGGGGCGAACCCCCCATCATCGAGGGAGAATGAGAACCTGATGGCTTTCGCCAGGTTCTTGTTGCGGAGGATGACGTCGTTGAGCGCGACCAACCGTTCGCTTCGGACAGACGCGCGGCGTTTCCTGTCGGTCCTCAGCTTCACCACCGCTTCGAGCTTCACGAGCGTCTCCACGCGGAATCTTCCTTCCCGGACAAGGACGAGCGCACGCTCCAGCGGGTGGTCATGGCATTTCTTGCATGTCGCGCTGTTCCTGAGCTGGAGCTTCGGCACTCCGGGGTAGCGGCGCTCGGCGTGGAGGAGCGTGCCGTCCCCGCCGTAGCTGATGACGATGTCCGGACGGGCCGTGTCGTAGCTGAACCCGCAGGCCTTCGTCGCCGCGCGAGCGCGCGCTGCAGCCGCCGGATCGCGCGAGACGACGCAGACGGTCATCCTCTTCGTTTTTTTCTCCTCCGCCGCGCTCTTCATCATACGCCGACGCCCGGATTTGAACCGGGAATCCCTCGCGGGACCAGCTCTCAAGGCTGGCGCACTACCGGGTTATGCGACGTC
>DAHXMN010000216.1 GCA_027371725.1 Candidatus Woesearchaeota archaeon
ATGCCCCCCTTCATCAAGGAGCCCAGGTGAGCGATCCTCTCTATCCCTTCGACGAGATCGAACGGACCGTCCAGAAGACATGGAAGGACGAGAAAGCATTCTCTGTCGTACAGGATGCGACAAAGCCAAAATACTACTGCCTCGAGATGTTCCCGTATCCCTCAGGATACTTGCACATGGGCCACGTCCGGAACTACTCCCTGGGCGACGTCTATGCGCGGTTCAAGCGGATGAACGGGCTCAACGTCCTCTACCCGATGGGGTACGACTCGTTCGGCCTGCCCGCGGAGAACGCCGCGATCAAGCACAAGAAGGACCCGCACGAGTGGACCGAGCACAACATCCACGGCATCAAGACGCAGCAGCAGCTCATGGGGCTGAGCTACGACTGGAGCCGCGAGCTGGCGACGAGCCACCCCGACTACTACAAGTGGAACCAGTGGTTCTTCCTCAAGCTCCTCGAGAAAGGGCTCGCGTACAAGCGGAAGGGCGCGGTCAACTGGTGCCCCGCGTGCAACACCGTCCTCGCGAACGAGCAAGTGGTCGACGGCAAGTGCTGGCGCCACCCGGAAACGGACGTCGAGTCGCGCGACCTCGAGCAGTGGTACTTCAAGATCACGGACTACGCGGACGAATTGCTCGCGGACACGGAGAAGCTGGACGGCTGGCCCGAGCGCGTCCGGACGATGCAGCGCAACTGGATCGGCCGTTCCGAGGGGACGATCATCAGCTTCAAGGTGAAAGGAACCGACCTGAAACTCGAGACCTTCACCACGCGGCCGGACACCGCGTACGGCATCACGTACACCGTCATCGCCGCCGAGCACCCCGCGATCAACCAGCTCCTCGAAGGCCTCCCGAAACAGAAGCAGGAGGAAGTCAAGACGTTCATCAAGGAGAGGTAGGACTGGCCGTGGAGGATGTCGTAGTTCCACGTGCTCCCGATGCGCGACTTCATGAAGTACTCGCGCATGATCGGCAGGCCGCCGGACGTCCAGTTGTAGATGACGCCGAGCACGTCGTTCGGCTGCACGCCCGAGATGACCGTGGGCGCGGTGTCGTTCGGGCTGTAGACGAACGAGTACTCGATGCTGCCGCGGGTGATGCCGCTTCCTGTCTCCGTCACCGTCGCCGCGGAGACGGCCGCAGCGAAGAGGACGAAGAGGACGATGCCGACGATGAGGATGCGCTTCATGCCCTCATCCAGCGAACGCCGACTTAAAAAGTTGACGGCGGCGGTAACACGCTTCCTCGTTGCGGG
>DAHXMN010000217.1 GCA_027371725.1 Candidatus Woesearchaeota archaeon
CCCGGTCGCCACCTGCGAGGCGCCGAGCGAGGCGACGGGCACGTACCAGTTCCAGATCAAGAAGTTTGGCATGACGAAGGACGTGACGAGCTATCCGAAGGTCGCGATGGACGGTCTCGATGGCACCGTCAGCTTCGCGACGAGCGAGAAGTTCCAGGCGCAGTACGGCGTGAACTGGCTCCAGTACGTGGTGCATGTGCTCAAGGGCGGCTGCAACGGGCCCGAGGTGGCCGCGCTGACGTTCCGGTGGACGGACGGCGACGGGGACAAGTCGCAGTCCTTCACCGTGCCAGAGCAGGGCTGCTACTGCTTGAAGGTCGCGAACCAGGACCTTTCGATCGACAACGCGGACATCCAGATGCTGGGCGACGGCGTCTTCACGCTGCCGTTCAGCACGGTCGCGCCGCCGGGCGGGAACATGGTGACTGGCAACGCGTTCTTCTTCGCCCTGAGCAAGCAGGACCTGAACGACATGAACGTCTGGAAGTGAGCCGTCAGAACCCTTTTCTTAATTTTCCTCAACTCTTTTCGGCTTTTTTTTGTTTTCCTTTTTTCACCTTCGATTTCCATAATCTTTTTATTGCCCCCCGTCCCGGGCGGCCCTAAAGCGACTTTTTCCTTCGGCAAGGAGGCGAGACAATGTACAAGATTGAGAAGAAGGACTACGGGTTCAAGCTGACCTTCGGGGAGACAATCCCTGTGGACGAGATGAAGCGCTGGTTCGACGAGTCGAAGAAGGCCCTCGCGGGCGCGGGTGACGGCTTCGGCGTCTTCGTCGACATGCGGACGCTCCAACCTCTCCTCCCCGAGGCGCAGGCGGTCATGCGCGACGGCCAGGCCCTCTACAAGCAGAAGGGGATGGTCCGCTCCGTCGTCATCCTGGCCAACCCGGTGATCACGCTCCAGTTCAAGCGCATCGCCAAGGAGTCCGGCATCTACGCGTGGGAGCGGTACATCGACGCTTCCTCCGTCGCGAACTGGGAGGCGGTCGGCGTCGCCTGGGTGCGTGACGGCAAGGACCCGGACAAGAAGTAGGCCTCGGGGGCAAGAAGAAGCAGGCCTTCTCCGGTCCCGTTCCGAGAGGAATGCCGCCTTGGAGCGATGTCGGAAAATGCGCCGATTCGCACGGAACGCTTTGCGTCCCGGCGCGCCGGCACTTCGTACCGCGCATGCAGGCGCATTTTCGCAACAAGCTGCGAGGGACGAGCAGCAGACCTCCGCGGCATTCCTCGGGCACAAGAA
>DAHXMN010000218.1 GCA_027371725.1 Candidatus Woesearchaeota archaeon
TCGAACTTCCTCGTCAGCATGAAGCACGCCTCGATCCTCCTCTATTCGATCCCGACGACGGAGAAGAACCTCTTCGTCGTGACGAGCCGGACGCAGCCGTACTTCGTCGGGTACGGCGACTTCCTCAAGGGGAAGGGGTACAGCAACACGACCGAGCTCGTGACGAGGGACGCGAACCTCGACCTCGCCAGCAGGACGAACACGACCAAGTTCATCGTCGTCGACCCCGCCTACGGGTACAACGCGATCAGCGTCGCGCCGTACGCGATCCAGGCGGATTACTACGTCCTCTTCGCGGACAGCAGGAGCATCGACGACGTCGTCTCGTTCCTCCAGGGCAGGCATCCCACCGCGGTCATCATCTTCGGCCAGGTCGACAGGCAGGTGAAGGACGGCCTCGCGCAGTTCAACCCGGAGACGATCGACAAGGGCGACCGGTTCAGCAACAACCTCGAGATGGTGAGCCGCTACCTCCGGATCAAGCCGACGAAGCAGGCGATCCTGACGAACGGCGAGTTCCTCGAGTCAAGCCTCATGTCGGGAGCGGACCCGGTGATCTACATCGGCAAGGCGAACGTCCCGCAGGAGGTGTCGGACTTCATCAAGAAGAGCGACATCGAGGTCGGCATCCTCATCGGGAACGAGCTGGTCGGCACCGCGACGTACATCCGCCGGCAGCTCGGCATCAGCGTCTTCGTCAAGTTCGCCCAGGGAGCGCGCACGCCGCAGGGCGCGATCGCGCAGGTCGAGGACCTCGACCGGTTCCCCATGCCCGCGTACAACTTCCTGCTCAACGTTACGTCGCTCGACTATAATAGGGCGACCGGCGCGCTCGAGGTCACGTACCAGAACCCGACCGGGCTCGCGCTCTACCTGAAGGGCACGATCACCGTCGACGACAACGGGACGCAGAAGGTGGTGGGCGACAACGACCCGGTCTTCATCGACAAGAACGGGTACAAGACGATCGTCTACACGCAGGACACGGCGGGCGACCCGCTCCAGCTCCAGGGCAACGACCTGAGCGCGCAGCTCTTCACCACGTTCGGCGAAGGCCCGAACTCGCTCGAGAACGCGCTCCAGGCGACGCTGAACATCAGCATGATCGAGGTGAACGACGACACCGCGGTCAACATCACCGGCCTCTACTACGACAAGAGCGCGCAGCGGTTCATGGTCGCGGTGGAGAACGTCGGCCCCACGGACGCGTACGTCCAGCCCGAGATCGAGAACCT
>DAHXMN010000219.1 GCA_027371725.1 Candidatus Woesearchaeota archaeon
GATGCGGCCGGTGACGAAGCGTTCCAGCATGGAAGCGACGTCCTCTGGACGGTCGCGGGAGGCCTTGCCGACCGCGGCCGCATAGGCGGGGAAATAGGCGTCGTGCGTCTCATGCATCTCAGGGAATCGGATGCCAGCGTTGTTCTCCATAATGATCACCACATTTTTATTACTTTTTAGTGGTGTTTTTGTAGAATTTATATTATAATATTATCAACAGAAAATAAGAAAAAATAACAATTAATATAAGTAGAAATTGATATAATTCGTGAAATGAAGCTAGACCAGAAGGATTGGTCACTCCTGCGGGCACTGGACGAAGACAGCCGGCAGCCCTACGTGCGCCTCGCCAAACGGCTCAGGCTCAGCAAGGACGCAGTGATCTACCGCATCCGGCGGCTCGAGAAGGAAGGGGTCGTCAGGGGGCTCCACGCCGTCGTCGACGCGGGACGGATCGGCATGCTCGGCTTCCGGCTCCTCCTCAAGTTCACGCACCTCACACCGGAACGGGAAGCGGAGGCGATCGCGTTCCTCCTGGCGAACGAGCATCTCCGGTGGGCGGTCTCCGCAGAAGGGAAGTGGGACCTCAACACGTACTTCCTCTACCGGACGGCGGAGGAGATGTACGCCTTCTATGAGGAGCTCTTCCGGCGCTACGGCAACAACGTCGAGGAACGGAATCTCGCGATATACGTCCGGCTCGAGTACTTCAACCGGGGCTTCCCAGGCGCGAACGAGCGGAAGAGCGTCGTCGCGTACTCGATCGGCGGACAGGAACGGCTGGACAAGGAAGACGAGGCGATCCTCCATGCGGTCGAACGTGACGCGCGGACCAGCGCGCTCGAGCTCGGCAGGCAGGCGGGCGTCACCGCCGTGACCGCGATACGGAAGCTCCGTTCACTCGAGGAACGAGGCATCATCACGGGGTACAGGGCGGTCTTCGACCTCGAGAAGCTCGGCTACCTCTATTACAAGCTCCACGTCATGCTCTTCGAGACGACGCCGGAACGGACGCAAGGGCTGCGGAACTACCTCCGCATGCAGCCCGCGATCGTCTACGAGGATGTGATCATGGGCGGCTTCGACCTCGAATACGAGCTCCAGGTCCGGAGCGTCGCCGAGCTCCGCGCGTTCATCAGCGAGCTGCGCGCGCGGTTCGCGGACATCATCAAGGACCATGAGGTGCTCAACTACTACGGGGAGCACCGCCTCAGCTTCCTCTGA
>DAHXMN010000021.1 GCA_027371725.1 Candidatus Woesearchaeota archaeon
ATCTTTATATCAGCTATGCATACACCGCATTATAGGAAAAGAAATATGCGGATGAGGGGAATTGAACCCCCGACTTCCAGATTGCTCAGGAAGACGCTTGACGCCGTGACAGGTCATCGCCTCTTCGGCTCGTCACTCATTCCCTATGAGTCTGGCGCTATAACCGCTAAGCCACATCCGCGTTAGCACTTGGAGCCTGCCCTGCGGGCAGACATCCGCGTTTTGTGCCGAGAGGAAGCACGAGTTTTAAAAAGGTTTAGGTTGCTGGGGAGCGTTTTCAGCCAAGGTTGCCGAGCGTCTTCTGGCAGACGTCCACCCAGCCCTGGAGCACGTCGACCTTCTTGCTCAGGTTCGCGTTCTGCGCCTGGAGCGCGGTCCGGTCGTCCCAGCAGCTCTGCAGCTTGGCCGTGTCGTCGTTGATGATCGCGTCGCGCGCGCTGATGGTCTGGTTGAGGGACTCGTTGAGCGCCTGGAACTGCGTCACTGCCTCGTCGCGTTCCGTCTGGAGCGCCGAAAGATTCGCTTGGAGGTCTGCGACCTGCGCGCTCAGGTTCGCGGTCTGCTCCGCGACGGCCGCGTCAATCTTCTGCTGGGACGAGCACCCCGCGAGGGCGAGGAGCGCGACCGCCACGAAAACGAGGAAAGCTCTCTTCATGCGGTTCACCATGCCTATTTTTAGTTGCACATCCTGAGCGGTTAACTTTATAAAACTACCTGAAGTCACGACGAACACTGCCGACGTCGCATCCAGTCGCTCTCGCTCCTGGCGTGTCGTCGGCGGTCAGTCGTAAACTCCTTCCTGCCGACGTCGCATACGGTCGCTATGGCTCCCGTCGCGCCGTCGTCAAAGGAAAGAATTGCCGACGTCGTATCCAGTCGCCCCTGGCTCTTGGCGCGTCGTCGGCACTCACTCATAAGCTCGTTCGTGCCGACGTCGCATAACCCGGTAGTGCGCCAGTCTCGAAAACTGGTCCCTCGTGGATTCCCGGTTCAAATCCGGGCGTCGGCGTTCAGGGGACTGAAGTCCCCTTCGCTTCGTGCCCTGATTTGAACAGGGTAAGGAACGAAGTGACTGCACCCGGTTCAAATCCGGGCGTCGGCGTTCAACATCGTTCATTAATACTAGTTAGTTCATTTTTGTTAAGGTTACGAAATTGGTGAGTATCTTGACTGCTAAATCCGCGACTGAGAAGAAGCAGGACGTGAAGCCTGCAGAGAAGCCCGTCCCGCAGCAGCACGTCACGAAGGAGATGCTCCTCGGCGAGGTCGTCGCGAAGCACCCGAAGGCCGCGTTCGTCATGCTCCAGTACGGCCTGCACTGCATCGGGTGCCACGTCTCCTATTACGAGACGATCGAGCAGGGCTGCCTCGGCCATGGCATGCCGCCCCACGTCATGGAGGAGATGATCGAGGACGTGAACGCCTTCATTGCGGAGGAGGAGGCCGAGCAGAAGCTTCCCGCCGACGGGAAATAGCCCCTGTTCTCTGTCCTTTGCGCGGGCGTCGCGGAGGATTTGTTCTCCCATCCGGTCCGAGAGATTGTCGACGACTCGTGATTATGGCTCAGGCCATACTCGTCGTCGAGTCTTAGTCCAAGGCGACGCCCGCGCCCTTTTCGGCGTTCTTTTCGCTTCTTATCGATTATATGCCCCAATCGTAAGGTTTTTAAAGGGGACGCTGTTCACTGCGAATACGACTACTTCGGTAGGAGTTCAAGATGATGAACGACAAGGAGCTCACGCAGGCAATCGAGACCTTGAAGAAGGGTTCTCAGCGCAAGTTCAAGCAGTCCTTCGACCTTATCGTGTCGCTCAAGGACCTCAACCTCAAGAATCCTGAGGAGCAGGTCGAATTCTTCACCCAGGTCCACGCGACGCTGGGCCGGAAGCGGAAGATCTGCGCCCTCGTCGGCCCGGAGATGGAGGACGACGCGAAGAAGGTCTTCGACACAGTCATCACGCTCCCGCAGTTCGACAAGCTCCAGAAGAAGGAGCTCAAGCGGATTGCGAGCGAGCACGAGTACTTCGTCGGCCAGGCGAACATCATGCCCAAGATCGCAGCCACGTGGGGCCGCGTCCTCGGCCCGAAGGGGAAGATGCCGAACCCGAAGGCGGGCTGCATCGTCCCGCCGAAAGCCCCCTTGGCGCCGCTCTACGAGAAGCTCCAGAAGACCGTCAAGGTGAGCGCGAAGAAGAGCCCGAACGTCCAGGTGCTCATCGGCACGGAGGAGATGTCCGTCGAGGATGTCGCGGACAACATCAAGACCGTCTTCGGCCAGATCATCCATCACCTTCCCAAGGAGCAGAACAACGTCAAGCACGGCTTCCTCAAGCTTACCATGAGCAAGCCGGTCAGGATACACTAAGGTCGATCGCCATGACAGCGCAGAGCCACCACGTCTCCGACGCCAAGAAGTCCGTCGTCAAGGACTTCACCCAGCTGATCGACTCCTACCCGATCGTGGGCATCGTCAACATGGAGAACCTGCCCGCGCCGCAGCTCCAGCGGATGCGCGCATCCCTCAGGGCGCAGGGCGTCGTCCTCCGCATGACCAAGCAGCGCCTCATCTACAAGGCGCTCGAACAGTCCAAGAAACCGGGCGTTGTCAAGCTCAAGGAGCACGTCACCGGCATGCCCGCCATGATTTTCACCAGGGAGAACCCGTTCGCGCTCTTCAAGCTCCTCAAGAAGAACCAGTCGAAAGCGCCGATCAAGGGCGGCCAGAAGGCCCCGGACGAGATCATCGTCCCCGCCGGCCCGACGAGCTTCGCGCCCGGCCCCGTCATCGGCGAGCTCGGCAGCGTCGGGATCAAGACCATGATCCAGGACGGCAAGATCGCCATCAAGGAGGACAGCCGCGTCGCGAAACCGGGCGACATCATCAGCCCGAAGCTCGCCGGCCTCCTCACGAGACTGGGCATCGAGCCGATGCGCATCGGCCTCGGCCTCATGGCCGCGTACGAGAACGGCGAGATCCTCACGCGAGTCGTGCTCGACGTCGACGAGGAGGCCTACATCAAGAAGATCGGGACCGCGCACAACGAGGCCATCGCGCTCGCGATGGAGATCGCGTACCCGACCAAGGAGACCACGGACAAGCTCCTCCAGAAGGCGTTCATGGACGCTGTCACCCTCGCCCTCGACAAGAACGTCGTGAACGGCGAGACCGTCAAGCCGCTCCTCGGCAAGGCGTACGCCATGAGCCTCGCGCTCTCCGGCCTGCTCCCTGACGAGGCGCTCAGCGCGGAGGCGAAGGCTGCGCAGGCGGTCACGCCCGCCGCGCATGCGCCTGCTGAGCACAAGACGGAGAAGAAGGAGGAGAAGAAGCCTGAGGAGGCCGCTGCCGGTCTCGGCTCGCTCTTCGGATAAGACCTGAGAGGATTCATAGTTCAAGGAGGGGAAGAAGATGGAGTATGTGTATGCTGCAATGGTCCTGCACAAGGCGGGGAAGGGAATCACTGAGAGCTCGATCAAGAAGGTCCTCGAGGCCGCCGGCGTCCAGGTGGATGACGGCCGCGTGAAGGCCCTCGTCGCCGCGCTCCAGGGCGTGAACATCGACGAGGCGATCAAGAACGCCGCGCCGGTCGCCGCAGCGGCCCCTGTCGCCGCGCACGCGCCTGCCGAGAAGAAGGAGGAGAAGAAGAAGGAGGAGAAGAAGCCTGAGGAGGCCGCTGCCGGTCTCGGCTCGCTCTTCGGCTGAGCTCCTTCTCGTCTCAAACCGTTTTCCCTTTACTCATCAGTGTTGATTAGCATGGCTTCGAAGAAGAGAGCGGCGGATGCGCAGGAAGCTCCTGACGCGCCGGCCGCGGAACGGACACGCTCGGCCTCCGAGCAGGCTTCTGCAGTCCCTGCATCTGCTGCATCCTCGTCCGGTCCTCTTCCGGCATTCGACTCGATGAGCGTCGACGACCTCCTGAAACGGCTCGACATCGTGAAGCGCGAGGTCCAGGAGCTCAAGGCGAAGGTCGCTGCAGCCAACAAGAAGAAGGAGGCCGCCTTCCGGAAGAAGCAGGAGGTCGGCAAGCAGATCGCCGAGAAGATCGGCGAGATCACGGGCAGCCGCTCCGAGCGCAACGCGATCACCGGCGAGGTGCGTGAGCTCAAGCGGCAGCGCGACACGCTCAACCAGCAGATCCGCGAGAAGGTCGCGGAGATTAAGACGCTTACCGCCGCCAACCAGGACGTCATGGACCGGTTCGACCGGAAGAACAATCCGGTGGCGCTCCAGAAGATGATCGAGGCGCTCGAGTTCAAGCTCGAGACGCAGCCCATGGGCTTCGAGGCGGAGCAGAAGCTCACGAAGAAGATCAAGGATCTCAAAAAGCAGTTCAACGAGGTCAAGGGCAAGGCCGCGGTCTTCGAGCAGCTCCGCGAACGCTCCAAGGAGATCGACGCGCTCAAGCGCGAGGCGAACAAGTACCATCGCCAGGTGCAGGAGCACGCCCAGTCTTCCCAGTCGAAGCATGAGGCGCTCCTCTCTGAGTCCAAGGAGATCGACGGCTACAAGAAGCAGGAGGAGGAGCGGTACCAGGAGTTCCTCGTCCTGAAGAAGGCGTACGTCGACCTCAACCAGCAGCTCAAGGATCGTGTGGCCGAGCTCCAGGCGATCAAGGACGTGCTGAACAAACAGAACGTCAAGATCAAGGAGGAGCAGAAGGAGGAGGAGCTCAAGACCCTCAAGGAGCGCGCCCAGGAGGCTGAGGAGAAGGTCCGGACCCGCAAGAAGCTCACCACGGAGGACCTCCTCGCCCTGCAAGGATTGAAGAAGTAGGTCTTTTCCGTCGTTCTTCTTTATTCAGTCTTTCTTTTCTATCAGCTCTCAAGCGCAGCCACCGTCCTCAGTCGCTGCGGCTCTTGATCCTCGCGTTCTGCGAATGCGAGTCTTAAGGGCGAGGCAAGCAAAGAGACGGGCGAAGGCCGAGCAGGGGGTTGCCTCCTACGGGGAAGGGTGCCTGCAAGCGATTTCATAGAGGCTGAGCGTAGCAGGACGGTGGCGGCGCGAAAGCAGCCATCCTCGATAATCTTTAAAACCATCCCTCGTTTCTCGCAGGCATGACCCTCTACCTGGTCGGCCTCGGCCTCGACGATGAGAAAGACATCACTGTCAAAGGTTTAGAGATAGTCAAGAGATCGGATTTGGTCTATCTTGAGCACTATACGTCCATTCTCGGCATCGAGAAGGAGACTCTGGAGAAGTTCTACGCGAAACCCGTCCTCCTCGCCGATCGCGGCCTCGTGGAGACGCGCGCGGAAGAGGAACTCCTCCTGCCCGCGAAGACGAAAGACGTCGCGCTCCTCGTCGTCGGCGACCCGTTCGGCGCAACGACGCACACCGATCTCGTCCTGCGAGCGGGCGCGCTCGGCGTCCGTGTCGAGATCGTCCACAACGCCTCGATCATGGACGCGGTCGGCGAGATCGGCCTCGAGCGCTACAAGTACGGCAAGACGACCAGCATCCCGTTCTGGGACGAGGGCTTCGAGCCGGAGACCGCGTACGGCGTCATCAAGGAGAACGCCGCGCGCGGTTGTCACACGCTCTGCCTCCTCGACATCAAGGTGGCCGAGCCCTCGAAGGAAGATCTGCTTAAGGGCGCGGAGGGGAAAGCCGTGCAGCCCCGCTTCATGACCGTCAACGAAGCGCTCAAGATACTCCTCGAGATCGAGAAGAGACGGAATGAAGGCGTTCTTTCTCCTGATACGTTGGCTGTCGGCGTCGCGCGGCTCGGTCAGCGAGATCACGTCATCGTCGCCGCCCCTATCGGAGTCCTTCTCGCGCACGATTTCGGAGCGCCCCTCCATAGCCTCATCGTCCCGGGAACGCTGCAGGCGATGGAGGAAGAGGCGCTCGTTCGCTGGAAGATTGCTTGAAGAGATTTCCTGAGTTCTCTCTTCAGAGGGGGGACAACCGTCCTCTCCCTCGGCGACAACCTCCGAAATCTTTAAATACGCTCCTCCGTAGAACGCCTTCCATGCGTACCCTCGGTAGAAGGGGCATGTCTCCCCTGATAGCGACCGTTCTCCTCATGGCCTTCGCCGTCGCGCTCGGCGGCATGATCATGAACTGGAGCAGCGATCTCGGCTCGAAGGCCGCGCTGGACTGTTCAGGGGTCAAGCTTGACGTCGCTCAGTTCTGCCACAACGACAGCGCAATCAGCGTCCAGGTGCGGAACACCGGGACGCAGAACATCGCTGCGCTCGCCCTGAACGTCGCGAATCCCGGTTCGGACATCTTCACCATTGTTCTCCAAGACTCCGCCATGGCGAAAGGGGAGACGAAGGCCTCGACGGTGCCGTTCCTCGCCGCCGCCGACGCGAAGGTGAGCATCACTGCGAGCATCGCGGAGAACGGCGTCCCGACCGCGTGCCCCGATCCGGTCGTTTCCCGGCAACCCCTGCCGAAATGCTGAAAAAGGCCGCCTCTTTCTCGTGACGCATGAAGATCACGCTTGACCTGCGCAAGTCAATCGACGAGAATGCGCGGCGCTACTTTGAGGCGGCGAAGAAGGCCCGCCGCAAGGCCCTCGGCGCGGAGAAGGCGGTCGCCGAGTGGAAGGCGCGCGTCACCGGCAAACAGCACGACGAGCCGAGACAGGCGAAGATTGCGAAGGCGAAGCGGAAGAAGGACTGGTACGAATCCTTCCGCTGGTGCGTTTCGTCCGATGGCTTCTTGCTGGTCGGCGGCCGCGATGCCACGACGAATGAGCTCCTCATCAAGAAACATGCGCAGAAGGGCGACGTCGTCTTCCATACCGACATGGCAGGCAGCCCCTTCGTCATCGTCAAGACTGAAGGGAAGGACGTCCCTGCCGCGACGCTCGACGAGGCGGCTCAGATGACTGCTGCCTTCAGCCGGGCGTGGAAAAACGGCCTCTCCACCTTGGAGGTGTTTCACGTCGCGCCCGAGCAGGTGACGAAGGAACCGAACCCTGGCGAATACCTCGGCAAGGGTGCCTTCATGATTAGGGGCAAGACGCTCTATCGCCGTCCGGAGCTGAAGGTCGCAATCGGTCTCGACGACAAGGGTCGCGCCATGGCTGGACCGCCGTCAGCGGTCATGAAGCGCTGCGTCAAGGCGGTGGAGATCCTCCAAGGCAACGAGAAGCCGAGCGACGTCGCCAAAGCGCTCCAGAAACAGCTCGGCGGCGACCTGGACGAGATTCTCTCGGCGCTTCCGCCCGGCGGATGCAAGGCGGGGAGCCGCCTCGTCTAATCGCTTCTCGGGACGCGGAGCGTCTCGTTCCGCTCGCGTCGCCCTATGAGCTCATGGTCTCCGGGCACACGAATTCTCTGAATTCGCAGTGCCGGGCTCTCGTCGCATCGCATATCGCGTCGCTTCTTCCGTTCCAGCCCCTGCGGTCACCGATGGGGCATGGTCGCTTCCGCTCCAGTATTCCCTGGCATTCATAGAATGCGGGAACGCGAGTTCTACGAGCTCGTTGTTCCTCGCATCACCCGGGATCGACCCCTGGCGCTCCGTCGCTGTACGGCTCGCCGCGGCTCGCCGTAAGCCCGGCAAGTGGCGCTTTCGGCGCGGCCTGCTTCTCGATAGATATTTAAATCCTTTTTTCTCGTGAGGGAGTCCATGGGTCTTCTTTGTCTGCCGTCGCGGGAGGCGGAATCATCCGTCGAACGGCTGACGCCGCACCAGCTTCTCGAAAATTTCGAGAGGAAAATGGTCATCCGCGCCCTTTCGCCAATTGACCCCGCCTATCGCCTTCCGCTCCGAGAGCACGGTATCCTCGCTGATGCATGGTACTCGTTTTCTCATCAGGGGCTGCTGCTGTTCCGTCCGGACCCCGCACTCTTCGTCGCGCACGATGCTATCGGCCTTCTCGCGGCGGACCTCGGATCCCGTCTGACCTTCAAGCCCTATGCGTACGCATTCCGTCGAGAGGGATCGATCGCCGCGGGCTACCTGCATCTCAAGGAGCCGGCGGTGATCCCCAACGACGCGGCAGGCAACGTGCTTCCCTGCCGTTGCGAGCAGTACAGCGAACATCACTTCCTCAAGCTGCCGGACGTTTACGCGCTCTCCGACCCGCTCTTCAGGTCGATGCTTTCGATGGCCGATTATTCGTCGCGCTCTTCTCTCCCCGGCGATGCGCGCCTCCTCGCTGCGGACGCCGCCCGTTTCGCGCGTCTCCTCCTCCAAGGGTCGCTTGATTGATCATCGTGCCGTTCCGGCCCCTTCCTCTCCGGCGCGACCACGGGCTGCTCGGCGTGTCGCTCTTCTCTTCTCAGCGACGGTCACCCCCTGAGGGGGTTTCCCCCCGACCTCTCCGTCTCCTTCCTCGCCGCGCCCTTTGCCGGTTGCCGCGCCGTCGGAACGGGGCTAGTAACTGAAGGAAGAATGCCCTGATGAGGACAAGAATGACTGAGAAAGATAGAAAAGAAGGTCTGGAAAGGGTCTTTACTCTTCTTCTTCGACGTCCTTCTGATCGCCCGCGGCGCGGTAGATGGTCGCGAAGCTCGGCGTGATGACGATGTAATCGTCGCCGAAGCCGGCGATGTCGCCCTCGATGGCCTCGCACGTCTTCTTGAGCTTGTTGATTGCGCGCTTCAGTTCGACGAGGTCCTTCTCCTTGAGCGGCTTGATGTTGACGAGGCAGATCGTGTAGCCCTCACGGAGCACGTCCAGCACCGCCTTGATGTCGCTGAAGTCCTCGAGGGTGAAGCTCCGGACGGTGACCTTGCCGCCCTTCGCGTCAGGCAGGCCGTCAGCGTTCAGCTCCACATACTCGTCCTGTGACTCGACCATGTCATCGTCGTCGTAATTGTTCTTCCGCAGGCGCCTGAAAGAGAAGAGCCGCTTCATGCCTTATCCCTCCACGAATATGAACGATTGTTCTTATCGTCGGCTCACGCGCCGCGCATATATAAATGTTGCGTTCGCAGCGTCGGTGACGTGAGGCTGCTCTGTCTCGCAACCGGAGAACCGCCTTGTCGGG
>DAHXMN010000220.1 GCA_027371725.1 Candidatus Woesearchaeota archaeon
CGACGCGGGCAAGCCGGCCGTGACGCAGGCGTGCGCGTACGTCGCGCCTGCCGTGACGACGGGCTCGGGCGACACGAACACGAACGCCGGTTCGGGCGGCACGGGCACGAACGCGGGCGCCAACCAGCCGGCCCCGACGGCCCCGACGACGCCGACGCCGACGAACGGCGTGACGGGCGCGGTGACGGGCGGCGGCTTCGGCAGCATGGCGTGGTTCCTCGTCCTGCTCGGCCTGATCGTGATCGCGCTCGGCGGCTACTTCATCCTGCGCAGGCGGAAGTAGACGCGGCGGAGAACAACTTTTTTCTAATCTTCTTTTCCCTTCTTCTCTTTCTTCCCCCTTCATCGCCTTAATCGCACCGGTTTTTCCTCTTAGTTTTGTTTATCTTCATATTACTATTGCTTATTTTTCATATTACTATTTTTCTATATTACTATTGCTCATTATTGAGCCATTATCGCCGGTTCTTTCCCCTTTCCGGACCGACGTCTGAGAACTACGGGCTGAGCTTCCGGTCGATCTCGGCGGCGATCTCCTTCAGCGAGGCGAGCGTCCGGTCGAGGTCCTCGCCCAGCTTCGCCACCAGCCCCTCGAGGCTGTCGACGCGCAGCACGTACCTGCTCCGGTACGATTCGACGATGCCCGCGGACATGAGCCGGTTGAGGTGATGCACGACGGTGCCGCGCGACAGCCCCGTCAGCGCGGCCAGCTCGTCGCTGGTCAGCTCCTCCCTCCGCTTCGCGCTCCGCAAGAGCGTGATGAAGATGCGGAAGCAGCTCTTGTCCTTGTCCCGCTCGTTGAAGAGGCCGAGGCTGCCGCCGAGCCACTGGAGCTGCTCGTTCACCTCGCGCTGCGTGGGCGCGGGCGCCTGGACGATCGTGATACGGCGGAACCGCATGCCGCTCCTTATTCTTCGCGGATATTTAAACTTTGTTCCCGACGACGGTGGATGCGTTGTGCCATCGCCGCGGGCTGCTCGGCGTATCGCTTGTTTCGCCGCAGCAACGGTCGACCCCGTAGGGGGCAACCCACAGGCGAGCCTCGGGCTCGCCGTGGTTCCGGTAGCGTCCCGCTACCGAGAACCCCCGACCTCTTCGCTGTTCTCTTCGCTACGCCTCGCCTGAAGCCGGCGGCGATGGCGGTGGCGACGATGCTCTCGCTGGTTCTCCCGTCGAGGACTGTCCGCTCCCCCGAGGAGGACTCGGTCCCCCTCTGTTG
>DAHXMN010000221.1 GCA_027371725.1 Candidatus Woesearchaeota archaeon
TGACGGACGAGAGCGCGTTCGGCGGCAAGGGAAACGACTGGAGTTTCGCCCTCCAGGCGAACATCTGGCACAACGAGCCCCTCAACACGAGCGCCGCGGCCTCCGCCTTCACCCTCACGGACGCGGGCGTCGACCTCTCCACGCCGCAGCAGGCCGTGGCGAACACGATCAACATCACCGCCACGGACCGTCTCACCGGCCAGCCCCTCGGCGGCGTGCGCATCTCGTACCAGTGCGGCCAGGAGTACTTCGTCGGCGAGACCGGCGATGACGGCAGCCTCGTGACGCAGCTCCCCTACTGCCGCTACGGCGGCGCCCTCCTCTACAGCAAGGAAGGCTACCTCGGCAGCGGCACGGACTACGACAACTACGAGGAGAACATCACGAAGGCGTTCGGCTTCGCGCTCTGGCCGCTCCGGAACGTGACGATCAGCGTGCGGAAACGCTCGCCGGACGACATCGCCGCGCTCCAGGCCACGACGCCGACGTACGACACGATCGCGAAGCGGAGCGAGAACCTGAGCAGGAACGACCTCGTCATCGTCAACATCGCCCGCATCAAGGAGAGCCCATACGACGAGGACCAGCCGCTCGTCGGGTTCTTCACGCTCAGCACGCAGAACCAGACCCTGGAGCTCGACCTCACGGCGCGCAAGGCGGAGCTGCAGACGCTCAAGGACCAGGGCGTGCTCACCGACCAGGACGTCCAGGACTACCTGGCCGCGCTCAACCAGAGCAACGGCACGCTCCTCTCGCCCGTGCAGCCGAACGTCACGCTCCAGCTCGCTCCGGGCGAATACACGATCGACGCGTACCTGCTCCACACCAAGCCCATCGGGATCCCTGAGGAGACGCGCGCGTTCTGCCTCGCCGGCGGCGGCTCGACGTGCATCGGCAAGCAGACCATGACGTTGCCGGCGACGAACTTCTCCTCGTGGCTCGTCGGCGGCGCGCAGCTCAACGAGAGCCAGCCCTGGCAGCTCCCGCAGAACATCCTGTACTCGCACGGCAGCTACACGCTCTACGTGCTCGAGCAGCCCCTGCCCGCGTCGTGGAGCGACCTCGAGTCCTACCAGACGCCGGACGACTTCCTCCGGGACAAGCGCATCCTCGAGATCCCCACGAACAATTAGTATGACAAAACTGGCGCTAATGACCGAGGATAATTAACAATAACGAACAATGACTCGCTCAACCGGCAATAACG
>DAHXMN010000222.1 GCA_027371725.1 Candidatus Woesearchaeota archaeon
GCGAGCGGGTTGCCGCCCGCCTGGAAGGCCGCGCCCTCGGGCAGCTTGACCGGTAGGTCTTTCTCGGGGACGGGGACGGCGCCGGCAGGGAGGAACTGCGCCTCGAGCGTCGGCAAGCGCCTGACTCCTTCATCGTTGCTCATGTGGCCTGCGTCCAGCTCGATGAACGTGGCGACGTCCTTGAATGCCTTCCGGTAATAGTCCTGGATCTCCTTCGTGATCCAGGGGTCGCGTTTCCCGAAGATGAAGACGATTTCCTCGACGTTCTTCTTGATTCTTTCGACGTCGAGCGGCTGATTCTGGTATGCCTTGAATATTGCTATCTCCTTGGGACCGAGCTTCTTCGTGAACTGCTCGAAGTAGGTGGTGGAGGGTTGCGAGCCGACGGGCGCGACGAGGACGAGCCGTTTGAGCTTGTGCGTCTCCGCGAGTTTCAGCGCGAGGCGGCCACCCATGCTGTGGCCGACGATGGTCTGCTTGCTGTGCGGGTTCGCCTTCTGTCGTTCCGCGAGCCGCTGTTCCGCGAACGCATTCCATTCGTCGAAGACCGGCGCCTCCGTGTTCGGCTGGTCGTACGCGCCGACGGTGTAGCCCTTCTCCTCGAGGTCGCGCTTCAGCGGGGGGATGAAGCCAGCCATCGAACTGTCTTCCCAACCGTGGAGGACCAGGACGTCTTCCTTCGCGCACGTCTCGCAGTAGACGATCGGGATGGGCGTGCCCCAGTAGCGCTGCCGGGAGACGAGCCAGTCGCGCAGCTTGTAGTTCACCGCTTTCCGGCCGGCGCCGAGCCGCTCGAGCTTCTCGGTGATGAGGTCTTTCGCCTCCTGGTTCTTCGTGCCGTCGAACTCGCCGCTGCTGACGAGGACGCCGTCCTCGACGTAGGCGCGCGCCATCTTCTCCGGGTTGAGGGTGTACGCGTCCGGCGAGATGACGACCTTGATCGGCAGCTTGTACTTTTTGGCGAACTCGAAGTCGCGCGGGTCATGGGCGGGGACGGCCATCACCATGCCCGTCCCGTACTCCGCGAGCGCGTAGTCCGCGACCCAGAGCGGGAACTCCTCGCCCGTCAACGGATTAATGGCATACCGTCCGAGGAAGACGCCGTTCTTCTCCTTCCCTTCCGCGGTCCGGTCGATGACGCTCCGCTGCCGCGTCTCCTTGATGAACGTCTTGACTTCCTCCTGCTTCTGTTTCGGGAGGCCTTCG
>DAHXMN010000223.1 GCA_027371725.1 Candidatus Woesearchaeota archaeon
GCGTCTACAACCGGAGCATGAGCAGCAGCGAGATCGCGTTCCAATACGGTTCCTCCACGATGCAGAAGACGGACGCGACCGCGTGGCAGTTCACCGTGAACGAGAGCGGCCTCGCGAACGGCACCTACGCGTACGACGCCACGGCGACGAGCGGAAGCCTCAGCAACACGACGGAGACGCGGACGATCACCATCGGCGCCCTGCCGAACGTGACGACGGCGAGGATCGACCCGTCCCCCACCGCCTACCCCGATCGCCTGCTCGGGTATTGCAACGCCACCGACAACGACGGGTACGACCTCACCTACGATTATCAGTGGTGGCTGGACGGCTCGCTCAACGCGACCGGGACGACGGCCAGCAACCCGCAAGGCGTCGAGGTGAACGCGGCGAACATCACGTCCGGGCTGGCTGCCGGGCAGAACTGGACGCTCAGCTGCCGGGCGAACAACCCGCTCTTCGGCTCGGCCTGGCTGAACAGCAGCCCGACGGAGATCATCCCGCCGCTGAGCATCTCGTTCCTCAACCCGGTGAACGGCTCCCTCCTCCCCACCACGTTCGGCCAGAACGTGAGCGCGAACTTCACCATGACGAAGAACTGGAGCGACGTGACGAGCGGCGTGGCCGTGACGAACGTCACGGTGTGCGGACTCCCCTGCTCGTCGCCGCAGCTCGCGTACACCGGCAGCCATTGGCAGATGAACTGCACGACGAGCGCCGCATGCCGGGACGACGCCGACCTCTACCTCCAGGCGAACGACACCACGGGCGCGCTCGCGAACGCGACGGCGACGGACGCGTACGCGTTCCCGCCGCCCCCGAAGGTCGTCTTCTCCGGCACGACGATACGCTTCTTGGGCGGAAAGATGGTGTTCCGGGGATGATGCCGATGACGACACGACACGCGGACCGGACGAAACGATCACCGCACCCCGGCGGACTCCTCCTCTTCGCGCTCCTCATCCCCCTCGCCGCGCTCCTCGCAGCGACGGCCGCCGCGTCGCCGTCGAACCCGGTGCAGGTGGCGTACTACGCGAACAACACGAGTATCTATTGCGCCAATTCTGTTTTTGTTTCTGACGGGTACGCGTACGTCACGGGAGGGTGTAGTAATTCCTTGGTGATATTCAACGTCTCCGGAGTCCATGCATATTCGCCGGTGCAGGTCACGTATTATGCGGATAGCTTACGACTG
>DAHXMN010000224.1 GCA_027371725.1 Candidatus Woesearchaeota archaeon
GTGCGATTCCCTCCAGGGGCTTCGATGAAAGGCGAACCGTCGGGAAACGCAGCGTTCCTGTTCCTCATGCTCATCATCTTGTTCCTCGCCGGCTGCGCCGCGCACGGCTCGCCGGGGGCGAACGTCTCTAATTCCTCCAATGGCACCAATACTACTATGAGTAGTACGAACACGACGGCGCTGACGAACGCGACGACGGCGAACACGACCGCGCCGGCGGAGACGAAACCCGCGACGACGGCGCAGAACAAGCCGCTCATCATCCCGCACGTCTATTCCGAGCAGGAGCGCGAGGCGCTCGCGTCCTCGTTCCTCGCCCGGCTCCAAGGGATCTATCGGCAGGAGGATTGGGAGGCGCTCTACGGCCTGCTCCGCAGCGAGGACCGGGCGATGCCGGAGGACGAGTTCGCCTTCTTCATGGACGTGACGGGCTACCCGGTCCGCGAGCAGTATGACCCGTTCTATTCCTATCTCGGCCGGTCGTGGCGGCTCGACCCGGCGCTCGGCACGGGCTTCGAAGTGACGAACCTCTCGTTCAACGGGACCGAAGCGACCGCCGTCGTCAACATGACGTACGGCGGCGTCCATGTGCAGCACCGGCCCTTCGTCCTCGACTGGGAGGGCGGCTCCTGGCACGTCGAGCTGGCGAGCATCCTGAACGGCACGACAGCGGACGAGATCTGCGCCAATTCCGGCGTCGCCGAGTACTGCTTCTCCAAGTACGCCAGCGAGACAGCCAATCTCAGTTACTGCGCGAAGAGCGGCCGGTTCGTCGTCGGCTGCTACGCGCAGTTCAATGAGACTGTGCCGACCGCGGTCGCCGTCACCGTCTGCGGCGAGTTCCCGACGAGGAGCGCCGCCGACGGCTGCCTCAACATGGTGGCGCTCTCGACGCACGACCCGCTGCTCTGCGAGGCGACGACGATACCCACCAATACGTACGAGTGCATGGGCATCGTCAACCTCAGCGATTGCCTCGCGGCAGTCAACCGGAGCGCGGACACCGCAGGCATCTTCCAGGGGATGTGCTACTTCGGACAGGCCGTGGCGACGCATGACGCCTCGCTCTGCAAGTACGTGCCGAACACGAACGACCTGCTCAAGCAGCAGTGCCTCCAGGCGACGTCGTAGGAAGGAACCTTCACAACACTTAAAAGCGGGCGTTCATTCCTTCACCGTATGACCTA
>DAHXMN010000225.1 GCA_027371725.1 Candidatus Woesearchaeota archaeon
AGAAGTTGCTCCCCGTGCCGCTGCCGTACTTGAAGATGCGCGCCTCGCGGATTGCGAGGTCGAAGATGCCGCCCTCGTTGACGAGGTCGTCGCGCAAGGACTGGATAAAGCATGCGTGGGGTTGTGGTCGCGTGTACGCGTCCTCGCTCCGTTTCGTCTCGCCCGTGACCGGGTCGGCGTAGTAGTGGCCTTGCGGGTTCCCGGTGATGCCGTACGCCCACGCCAGCCCGGTGTTGAACCATTGCGGCGAGTTCGGCGCGAGCATCTGGCTGAGGAGCATGAACGCGAGTTCGTCGTAGAACGCCTGCGCGTCCCGCTCGCTGGCGAAGTAGCCGTGGCTCTCGCCCCAGCTCCTCCAGCAGCCGGCGAGGCGGTGCGCCACCTGCTTCGCGCTGGTCTCGGAGCCGAGGAGCGGCTCGCCGTCCGGCCCTTTCTTCACGTTCCCGTGCTCGTCCTTCTGCGGCACGCCCGCCTTGCGGATGTACTTCTGCGCGAGGATGTCCGTGGCGAGTTGGCTCCAGCCTGCGGGCACTTCCACGCCCTTGATCTCGAAGACGACGCTCCCGTCGGGGTTCCGGATTACCGAGTCGCGCCGCTCGTACGTGAATCGCGCGTAGGGGTCCTTCCCCTCTTCCGTGAACATCCGCTTGACCGAGAGACCTTTCGAGACCATGACCATCGTACCACCGTCGCTGCATGCCCTGTCGCTGCTTCACGCTTCCCGGACGGCCCCTTCCTGCCGTCCTGGCGAGACACAAGATGTTGTGGTTTCTGGAGAATCCACACCCTATATGTGCCGTTCCGAGACGGCTCCTGAGTTTTATAAAGATTATTGTCTCGCAACGTATACGTTGACGGGGATGGAAAGGAAATCACGTTCTGTTCCTCCTCTCGCAGACTTTCGATTCGCGAGGGAGACGCCGGTTCGAAGAACCGGAGGGCTGGGAGCTCGACGAGCGACTGAAGACGAGACCTCCGCGGCATTCCTCAAACTAACGAAGAGACACGTTTCTTTCTCGATCAAGAATCCTCTACGACTCCTTCGCGAGCTGCTTCGTCCGCTTCCGGAGGAAGTTGTCCAGAGCGAGGATCATCCGTTCCTTGGACGGGGTGTCGAGCTTCCGCGCGAGCGACTTCTCCCTCAGCTCGTTCCGCACCCAGAGCGCCACAGGGTTCTGGCC
>DAHXMN010000226.1 GCA_027371725.1 Candidatus Woesearchaeota archaeon
GGAAGATCTTCTCGCCCGGCTCTTTCTCTAAAGCGGTGCGGTCGAGGTCCTCGTACTAGGCCTTGTCCAGGCCGCCCGCACGGCCGAGAATCCCCACGATCCTGATCTTCGTCTTCGGGTCAATTGTGAATCTCAGCGCCAATTCGTTCTTGTTCTCCTTCTCAATCATGGTTCCTTTCATGACGTTGACCAATAACCCTGCTTCCTCGAGGACGTCGAGCATCGTCTTGCCCGAGGGAGAATAATCATGCGAGCCCGCGATCGCGTAGACCGGGATGGCCGCTTCCTTGAGCCGCTGGAGCTGCGTGACTGCCCGTTTGACCTGGTCGAGGGGCGGCACCGCCGTGTTGAAGAAGTCGCCCGCGACGAGGACGAAATCCGCCTCGCGGTCGAGACAGAGCGCGACCGCCTGCTCGAAGGCGCGGAGCGGCAGCTCCTTCATGGCCGGGTCGCGCCACGCCCCGATGTGCACGTCGGCGAGATGGACGAAACGCATGGCGATGGGGGAGCCTCGAATCGTTTAAATTGTTTCTCCGTCGGGATTATATAAACTACTCTTCGGTGGTTAAAAACACAATATTTAAAAAGCAGTTTTCTTATCCTGTCCTGATGCTCGCCTCAGACCGTTCGAGAGAGCTCTTCCTGAGATACAACCAACTCATCGCCGATGAGCTCAGCTTCCATGTTGCATCCTCAGGGACCGATTTCTCGACGACCCCTCTTCGGGGCGTCTCATCCGCGTCCATAACGACTATCGCGCGGTTCTATGTCTGCGCGTCAGAGCATTACGCCCTGATCCCCGACGGTGAACGCGAAGAGTTCGCGCCGGTCTTCAAGAACCTGACCGCGCGCATCAACGATTATTTCACGGAACATGGGCTGTTCCGCTGCTCGCACTGATCCTCAGGCGATGCTGAAGCGTTTCCAGTGCTCAAGGACGAATTCGCATTTTCTCAGGTATTCCGCATACCTCTCCCTGCCTTCACGGAGCAGTTCCCTCGTCCGCGCATCCGGCTCGTTGACGTAGAGATCGTTGTATTCCTGATGGAGCTTGCCGAGCAGCGTGGCCAATTTCTCGACCTTCTTCCGGTCCAATCCGAACGCGCGTTTCTTGGTCTCGAATGCCTCGATGACGCCGGGAATCGTCCCGTCATTCCGGAAATCGACAAGCGTCTCGTG
>DAHXMN010000227.1 GCA_027371725.1 Candidatus Woesearchaeota archaeon
AGAACGGCGGGCGCGTCGCGGGGGTCGCTCGCGAGGCTCCGGGCGAGCTTCGAACGGTCGTGAGAAGTCCCCTCCGAGGACGTTTCCGAGGCTCCGAGGAGACCGGGAACGCAGTGACCGGACAGCGCAACCGGGGAGCGGGAGGCGCAAAGGCAGCATTACGAATTCGGAGAATTCGGCGAGCTTCGAACGGTCGTGAGATGTGCCTGGAGACCTTCGGTCCCCCGAGGGCGACACCGCCGAAGGCGAATTTGCCGAAGAGCCGGACCTAGTAAAAATTTATAAACTTCCGTCCGGAGAACGGAGGCATGGCGGGCGGCGGAAAACGGGCTGCGAGAGGGAAGGCCGGCGGGGCCGGGAAGCTTGTCCTCGTCGCTGACATCGGCGGGACGCGGGCGCGGCTCGCCGTTCTCAGGAAAGGAAAGAAGGCGTTCCTCCTAAAGAAGGAGTTCCCGACAGGGGAAGATATCGTTGTCGTTCTCAAGCGGTTCCTCGATGACGCGGAGAAGAAGCTCGGCGTCCGTCCTGCGGAGGCTTGCCTCGCCGTCGCCGGGCCGAAGAGCGTCGTTGCCGGAAAGACCATGATCGCGATGTCGAACGCCGACGCGGCGTTCGACGAGAAGACGCTCGCGAAGACGCTCTCGCTCAGGAGCGTGAGGCTCCTCAATGATTTCGAGGCGGTCGGGTACGCGGTCACCGGTCTCGGGAAGAAGGACGTGAAGATAGTCCGGAAGGGCGTTCCGGAGAAGGGCGCGCCGATCGTCGTCGTGGGCGCGGGCACGGGCCTCGGCGCGGTCTTCCTGCTCCACGATCCGCGGACGAAGCGGTACGTCCCGCACGCCAGCGAGGCGGGGAACACGGGCTTCCCGTGCGGCGAGGAGGAGATGGAGCTCGTCAAGGCGTTCAGGAACGAAAGAGCGGCGGATCCCTATTACGAGGAGTTCGTCTCCGGACGGGGATTGGAACGGCTCTACCGCCATCTCCGGACGACGCGTTTCTCGGGGTTGAAGATTCCGGACAGACTCTCCGCGGCGGAGATCGGCGAGGCGCGGACCACGAACCCGTGCAGCGCCGCCGCGTTCGGGCTGTTCATGCGGTTCTTCGCGCGTTGCTGCAGGGACTTCGCGCTTAGCGTCGGCGGCTGGGGCGGCGTCGTCCTCGCGGGCGGGATCG
>DAHXMN010000228.1 GCA_027371725.1 Candidatus Woesearchaeota archaeon
CGCATTCTGCGTCGCGTTGATCCGCGCGAGCCGGATGCAGGACGCGTCCCCCTCGACGCCGAGGGCGAGGCCGAAGCGCTTCGCTGCAGGGAGGGTGAAGTTCCCGATGCCCGCGTACAGGTCGAGGATCACCTGCTCGGTCCGCGGCTTCCGTTTCCGCGGCTGCCGCGAGAGGAAGTCGAGCACGGTCGCGATGAGCGCGCCGTCCGTGGACACGTTCGACTGGATGAACATGCCGGGGAGGAATGCGAAGACGCAGCCCGCTGCGGTGTACGTGAGGTGCTCCTGCACCTGTCCGAAGACGTGGAGGCCGCGCTCGTCCTCGAAGAGGAGGTTGCCGAAGAGGTGCCGGTTTGACTCGTAGAGCCGCTCGAAGAGCGCGCGGACGACGGCGCGCCACCGCTGCGCGATCGTGTTGAGCGGGACGAGGACGCTCACCTTCCCGCTCTCCCCGACGGCGGCCGCGACCTCGATGGCCAGCTCGCCCGGAGGGTACGGGGCGACGAGGGACGCCTTGTTGAGGAGGAGGATGAGCTCCTTGATGCGCGGCGCGACGATGAGGCATTCGCGGACCGGGACGATCTCCTGGGAGCGCGCCTTGCGGAAGCCCGCGGCGACCTTGCCGCCGGCGATGAGGAGCGCGATCCGGCTCCGCCAGCGGTAGTTCGTCCGCTGCGCCGAGGCCGCGACCGTGAGCGGCGCAGGAGGGACGATGCCCCGCTTTGCGAGGAGGAACTCGATGATCCGGGCCTTCTGGCGGAGCTGCTCCTCGTAGCCGATGTGCTGGAGGTCGCAGCCGCCGCAGACGCCGAAGTGCGGGCAGAGAGGGATGACCCTCGCCGCCGATGGGGAGAGGACCTTCTCGAGCTTGCCGAAACTGTACTTGCCGCGCGCCCGCTCGATGGTCGCCTCGACCTCGTCGCCCGGCACGGTGAACGGGATGAAGAGCGGCCGGCGGTGCAAGACGCCGTCCTTCTCCGCCTCGAGGGAGGCGACGCCCATCCCTTCCTGGGAGAGGCCCTCGATCCGTCCGCGCCAGCGCAGCGGCTCACTCAGGCGTACGGGCCGTTTCCGCTGCTTGACGACGCGCATAAGTGTGCGGCAGCGGACGGGATATAAAAGGGTGACGGAAAACCACGAAAAGAATAGTCCTACAAAAGAACAA
>DAHXMN010000229.1 GCA_027371725.1 Candidatus Woesearchaeota archaeon
CGAGGGAATGCAGCGGACGATCCCGGCCCTTGAAGCGCGGCCGACCGCGCACGCCGAAGGCGTGCTCCGAGTCCCCTCCATCGAGGATGAACCGCTCTACATGGGGAAGGCCGTCGACCTCCTCATCGAGAACCCCGACGCCACGAAGATTGTCTTCTCCCAGAAGCGGGACTACGAGTACGACTACGCGCAGGTGCGGCTCCTCAAGGAGGTCGCGATGCTCTACAACCGGCTGGTGCAGCGCTCCTCCGCGTACAGCCACGCCGCGCTCGCCATCCTCGGCCCGCCTGTCGACGCGAACCGTGCCTACAACGAGCTGCACGACATCGTCTTCAACACGCTCAAGAACGACCCCCTCGCCGCCTATCTGCGGCTGAAGCGCGCAGCGCGGAGGGAGCGGATCAATCTGGACAAGACGATCACCGTGCAGGAGAAGCGGAGCCAGGAGAAGTACGCGACCCTCCTCGATCACCTCGTCGAGCCGCTCGAGAAGACCGAGCTCGTGCGGAAGCTCTCGTCCCAGCTCGCCGGCGCCAAGGAAGGCGACCGCGTGCCGTACCGGCAGGTGTTCGACGCGATCATCAAGCCCGACTTCATGTTCACGCGGCTCATGGCGAGCTACCCGAAAGGCGCCACGGAGGCCGCGAACTACGCGGTCGGCGAGACGGATGTCGTCGTCTTCGAGCTCGAGGACGACATCCAGTACTTGTATCACGTCACGCCGCCCGAGTTCAAGCTGGACGAGGAGAAATACGAGCTCCTGGACGCGGCGCGCGCGATCCTGAGCGAGCACACGCCGACGCAGCAGGAGTTCGTCAACCCCGAGCGGATGCGCGAGGTCTTCTCCAACATCGGCCACGACCTGCTTCTCGAGCTGGCCCTGCACCGGAAGCTCAACCTGAGCGACGAGGAGCTCCAGTCGCTGACGGGCATCCTCGTCCGGTACACCGTCGGCTTCGGCCTCATCGAGGTCCTCCTCGCCGACCCGGACATCCAGGACGTCACCGTCAACTCGCCCGCCGGCAACATCCCCGTGTTCCTCGTCCACGCGCGGTTCGGCGAGTGCAAGACCAACATCCTGCCGACGGTGAACGACGTGGAGAGCTGGGCCTCCAAGCTCAGGATCATGAGCGGCCGGCCGCTCGACGAGGCCGAC
>DAHXMN010000022.1 GCA_027371725.1 Candidatus Woesearchaeota archaeon
TGGAGCGCGATCCAATCGCTCACGAGGAGGAGCGCGCCCTTGAGGGCGAACAGCCCGAAGGCGGCCGTGACGAGGAGGAGCTTCTTTCGGCCGTCACGCCGGTACGCGATGAGGCTGATGATGCCGAGCGCGAGGGCGAGGACCGTGCTGCCGATGAGGATGATGGTCGTGACGTCCATGCCCTGGATCGTGCTCGCGTCCGCGGTCTCCGTCGCGAGGACGGCGACGCTTGCGAGGATGCCGGCGATGATACCCGCCGAGAAGAGGCGCGCTCGTTGCATGGGCCGTTGTCGGTCGGAGAGACCTTATTAAGGTTCTGGTTTCTCACGCTTCAGTTCGATGATTGCACTAAATCTCGCCTCCATAAAACTTAAGAACCGCTCGCCGGTCGCCCCCGCATGACCAGTGATGACTGACAAGGCCCGCACGCTCCTGAGCAAGGTCCCCGAAGTCACCGTCTATTTCTGGCTCATTAAGGTGCTCTGCACCACGGTCGGCGAGACGGCAGCCGATTACCTGAATGTCGGCCTTAACTTCGGGCTGACTGCGACGTCGATCATAACGGGTGTGCTCCTGGTCCTGGCTTTTGCCTGGCAGTTCCGCTCGAAGAGATACGCGCCGGGCGTTTACTGGCTCTCCGTCTTCCTGATCAGCATCTTCGGCACGCTCGTGACGGACAACCTCACCGACGGCCTCGGCGTCCCCCTGATATGGAGCACGATCGTCTTCTCCGCGCTCCTCGCGGCCATGTTCGCGGTCTGATATGCGCATGAGAAGACCCTCTCCATCCATTCGATCTACACGTGGAAACGCGAGTCGTTCTATTGGCTCGCCATCCTCTTCACCTTCGCCCTTACCGAGACAGTAGGCCGAGAAAGGCATATAAGCTTTGTAAAGAAAAAAGACATACAACGTTTGATTTCAGATTAGAACATCCTTGGTCTCGTCAGAATGGATATAAAAGAATGTCACGGATGGATAACGCTCTTTGAGTTGTTTAAGTTGCTCGCGTTTTCTAGTAGGATTCTCGTTTGAGGGAGAAATATATAGAAAGACCTTAAGTTGTTTTTTCTTCGCCAATTTTTCAATCTGGTCGTCCGTGTCACTATCAAATTTGCTCAAAGGGGAGACTTGGTACTTCAATTCGAGAAAAAGTCCTTCTTTATCAGTATTGGATCATAAAGCACAATATCCGTTCCTTGGAAATCGCCCTTCTCGCCCATTTGTACCGCGTATGACTCCCAGAAACGTTTATCTTCTGCGCATAATAGATAAAAGAGATCGCTGTGAAAATCAGATTCAAAACCAAAGTGTTCCGGGCTTCTTCGATACCTCTCGCGTAGTTTCTCGACACACTGACGAGTGTATGAGCGGAGGTCAATTGTCATGTTCTTGTGCACTCTCTTTTGATTTATAATTCTTCTCCTTACGCCTCGACAAACGGGACGTCTTTTCACACTTTTCGCAGAGCGGTTCGAGGACTTTATTTTCGAGGTCCAGCGCAAAGGTTCGCGGGTTGATGGCCTTCTTCTTGCATCGCCAACAGATATTCGACTCATTCGCAAGTGCCTCGTCAAGTATCTGCGCGCATTTTGGGCTGCACGTCATCTCACGCATATTCGCAGGCACGAAACGTTCGCCGTCTTCCCACGGCACGTCTTTCTTGAAGAGTTTCTCACAGACGACGCATGGAACCTCTATGATGCTCATGCATTCACCCCCTAAGTTTGATAGCATCCACTCCCCTGATTGGCCGTTTCAGGGCGTTCCTGCTCGTCAGAATCGTTTGATGAGGGCTGCTGACGAGATATTTCAGGAACGCGCGACGCTTCTCCTCGGTCAACAGATCCAAGGCATCATCGATGAGAAAAAAGTAGAATATCTTAACAAGCCCCCTCCGAGATTTGAACTCGGGGCCTCTTCCTTACCAAGGAAGCGCGCTACCGCTGCGCCAAGGGGGCGTAGCCGTCGAGAGACCGGGGACGATTTATAAAAATTGCTACTCCCTCCCGTTCACTCCTCCACGCCGAGCCGTTTCAGGAGGAGGAGCGGGATGAGCAGGAGTGCTGCGAACCGGGATGCTGTCTTCATCATGGCGTTCACCTTCTTTGTCGTCTTGCGTGTCTCGCGCGTTTCGTACTGCGTCTCGCGCGTCTCTGTTTTCTGTGCATGTGCTTCGGTTTTGCACTACTTTTCGCGCGGGTGCGCCCGGGTGTTATATACGCGGTTCTGAGTATTGCAGGATGCGGCGGGGAATCCGAACTACCGAGTGTGTGTGAGAGGATTCACAGGCATCATCGCCGTCCGCCTCCGTGCGGGCGTCGCCGCGGAGAACTCGGAGAAATAAGCGAGCGCGGCGGGGGTCGCCCCCTGCGGGGATATCCGCTGACGCGAAGAAACGCAGCGACGCGGGTCGCAGCCGGCAACACCGCGGAGCGAATTTGCCTAAGAGCCGTATCATCCGCAAAGTATTAAAACCCCCGCTGGCGCGGAAGGAAGAACCGGGAAAGCCGGACGGTGGAACGACGATGCCCCTGAAGCAGCCGAACAGCGTGGACGAATGTCTCTACTTCACGCGCCGCAAGCTCGAGCCGAAAGGCGGCGTCATGGCGTGGGCGTTCCGGAAAGAGTGCCCGTCGTGCCACAAGGGCCTGATGAGAAAGCCGAAGAAGACCAGCACGGTCTACGTCTGCCCCTCCTGCGGCCACGAGGAGCAGAAGGCGGAGCACGAGGCAGGGATCACTGTCAACGTCGAATACACCTGTCCGTTCTGCGGCCACGGCGGTGAAGCGACGACCGAGTACAAACGGAAGAGCTGGCAGGGCGTCAAGGCGTATGTCTTCGCGTGCGAGTCCTGCAAGGAGAAGGTCGGCATCACGAAGAAGCTCAAGGAGCCCAAGAAGAAAGGCGCGCCTGTCGTCGACGATGACGATGATGACGACTGATGTTCTCGCGATGAAGCAACAACATTTTTAAGCTGCCCGCCGCCTTTCTCCACGCAATCGGCGGAAATCTCTCGGAGAGGGACGCGGAGAGACTCTGGAGAGGAATGCCGAGACTGTGGAGAGGAATATCATGAAGACGTACTACATCACGTCCGCGATCGCCTACCCGAACGCGAAGCCGCACCTCGGCCACGCGCTGGAGATCATCCAGGCGGACGCTGTCGCGCGGTTCCACCGGCTCAAGGGCGAGCAGGTCTTCTTCCAGACCGGGACGGACGAGCACGGCCTCAAGAACTGGCAGACCGCGCAGGCGAAGGGGCTCGCCGTGAAGGAGTTCCTGGACCTCAACGTCGCCGGCTTCCGCGAGCTCTATGCGAAGCTGGACATCTCCTACGACCAGTTCCTCCGCACAACCGATCAGACGCTCCATCATCCGGGCGCGAAGAAGCTCTGGCGCGCGCTCGTCGAGGCGGGCGACATCTACAAGCAGAAATACCGCGGGCTCTACTGCGCCGGCTGCGAGTCGTTCAAGCTCGAGCGGGAGCTCCAGGACGGCAGGTGCCCCGACCATCCGAACAGGGAGATCGAGACGGTGGAGGAGGAGAACTACTTCTTCAGGCTCTCGAAGTACAGGGACGAGATCGCCCGGCTCATCGAGTCGGACCAGTACAGGGTCGTCCCCGAGCAGCGGAAGAACGAGATCCTCTCCTTCCTCCAGGACGCGAAGGACATCAGCTTCTCACGGCCGAAATCGTCTCTTCCCTGGGGGATTACGGTCCCTGGCGACGAGGACCATGTCATGTATGTCTGGTGCGACGCCCTGTCGAACTACATCACCGGCGCGGGCTACGGCCGCGACGAGAAGGAGTTCGCCAGGCTCTGGCCGGCGGACTGCCATATCATCGGCAAGGACATCCTGCGCTTCCACGCGGCGTTCTGGCCCGCGATGCTCCTCTCCGCCGGGATCCCGCTTCCGAAAGAGCTCTTCGTCCACGGCTTCATCCTCTCGAAGGGCCTGAAGATGAGCAAGTCGATCGGCAACGTCATCGATCCGTTCGAGCAGGTCGCGCGCTATGGCGCGGACAGGTTCCGGTTCTACCTCCTCGAATCGATGCCGATCGACACGGACGGCGACTACGCCGAGGATCTCCTCGTGGAGCGCGTCAACAGCGAGCTCGTCTCGAACCTCGCGAATTTCGTCTACCGGACGTTGAGCTTCGTCGAGAAGAACTATGGCGGGAAGCTCGGCGAGCAGGCGGACGACGATGCCGCCAAGGAACTCGAACGGCTGGTCCTGGAGAAGGAGCGGCTCGCGCTCCAGTGCTACGCGCAGCACGAGTTCCGCAAGGCGATCCAGGAGCTCTTCGCGATCTCGACGCTCGGCAACCAGTACCTGCAGGCGAACGCGCCCTGGAAGGACCCTGCGAACGGCCTCCCGGTCCTGACGACCGCGGCCAACGTCGTGAAAGACCTCTCGATACTCTTCGCGCCTATCCTGCCTGGCTTCAGCGCGGAGGTCCAGGGGCAGCTCGGGCTCTCGGGGCTCTCGTTCGACGACCTCGGCTTCACGCTCCGCAGCCATGCGATCGGGAAGCCCGCCATCATCTGGACGCGGCTCGATCCGCCGGCGTCCGGCGCTGGGGCGAAGACGGACGTCAAGGGCGCCACTGAAAACAACAAAAACAGTGATGACAAAATACGTGCTGGTGCTGCTACAAAAAATACTACCGATACCAAAATTACTAATACTAAAAATAAGAAGGCGGACGGAAAGACCGAGGATGCTGACGGCAAGCGATCCGCCGCCATCACGCCCGCCGCGCTCGATCTCGTCGTCGCCGAAATTGTCAGGGTGGAGAAGCATCCGGACGCGGAGAAGCTCTACATCGAGACGCTCGACGACGGCTCCGGGCAGGAACGCGTCATCGTCTCCGGCCTCGTGCCGTACTACGCGGCGGAGGAGCTCCTCGGCAAGCGGATCATCCTCGTCAACAATCTGAAGCCTGCGAAGCTCCGCGGCGTGCTGAGCAGGGGGATGCTCCTCGCCGCGCAGGCGGAAGGCACGGTCGAAGTGCTCGAGGCGCCCTGGGCAGAGCCCGGAAATAAAGCAGTGATAGGAACTTTTGCGCAAGGAAAAGAAGAGATAAGCATCGACCAATTCTTCAGCGTCAAATTCCTCGCGGAGCGCCACGCGGTCACATGCGCCGGCCAGCCCGTCACGGTCGACGGGAAACAGCTCAAGACGACGAAGGTCATCGACGGGAAGGTCGCGTAGATATTCTTTCTCACGTTCTTTCTTCCGCGCCGCTTCCTCTTCCTCTTTTTTTCCCGTACCGCCCCCGTCTCCGCACCGGCTTCGAGGCGTACCTCTCCTTCCGACCGCCGCACCGGAGCTCCCCGTAAGGGACAACCCCCTCTCCTCTCCGCCGCCTTGAACGCTACGCCTCGTCCTTTGGCCGGCGCTCTTGACGTGGGCGGCGCTCCACGAGTCCGCGGTGTACGCTTGTGGGTGGTTGATTCCGCTTCGCAGACCGCAACAAAATTTATAAAGCCTGTCGACGGTGAGACGCCATGCGCCGCTGGCGCGGGTGGTAGGACGGTGGACGGCAGGCAGCTACGCATCGGTTTCATCCTCTCCGCCTGCTCGCTCGTCCTCCTCGCCCTCCTCGGATCTTCCGTGCTCGCCTACACGATCACCGACCTCACGTTCACGAGCAACGGCCAGCCGATAGCCGCGGTCAGCCCCGGCCACCCGCAGCTCGCCGACATGAGCTTCACCACCGACCTGAACCAGGGCTACGCCTTCCTCGACCTCAGCCAGCTCACCACCGACCCGGGGACGAGCGCCTCATACAGCAACCGCCAGTACCCGTTCACCGGCTGCGTGCGCAACGCGACCGCGAACACGACGACGTGCACCGACCAGCTCCTCATCATGCCCGCGAACGGGAGCGTCACCGTCCCGTACCGCCTCTTCAACGCGGGCACCAGCTACCCCGGCAACCTCACCGCGCAGTTCACCATCGACAACACCTCTCCCGCGGTCACGGGCATCGCGACGCAGCTCTGCGACGGCCAGCGGTGCTACATCGGCAGCGGCATCCAGACGAACGTCACCGTCTCCCTCGACGACCCCGACGGCGCGTTCGAGAAGCGTCTCGTCTTCTACCGGATCGGCACCCACCTCTTCTCCGTCGACAACTGCACGGGGGACAGCTGCACGGGCACCGCGCTCCTCACCTGCGCGGACGGCGAACGCTACGGCATGACGGTGACCTCGGCGAACGGCGTCCCCACGCAGGACGACGCGGGCAACCCCGCCACGAACGAGACGCCCGTCACCGTGATCTGCGACGCCACCCCGCTGCGGCTGCTCAACGTCACGCTCGCCGGCACGGGACCGCTCGGCCTCGTCACCAACGACGGCACGCTCACCGTCACCGCCACGATCGAGAAGCCCGTGCTGCACGTCACGATGACCGCGGACGTCACGCAGCTCGTCGTCAAGGCTGCGAGCGACGCCGCGGACGCCTCCGCCAACGCCACGAACGCCTCGGCCAACGCGACGGAGCAGCTCCAGAGCGTGCAGTGCACGAAGACCGTGAACGACCTCCAGGAATGCACGCTCAGCGTCGGCTCCCTCGCCGCGGGCCGCAACCTGCCCCTCGGCCTCCTCTTCACCGACGAGCTCGGCCGGACGCTCGCGGCGAACGTCACCGTCCCCGCGATCCTCAACGTCTCGAACGCGACGACGACGCCCGCCCTCTTCGCCGCGAAAGCGACCGCAGTCACGCCCGGCACCATCGACCGCGCTGCCCTCCAATTGGCGCTGGACAACGCGTTCGACTACCCGCTCTTCGTCAATTACCATATCACCCGGCTCGCGCCCGGTGCGAAGATCCTCCGGCAGTCGATGGCCGCGACCTCCTGCGAGGTCGTCAAGAAGCCGAAAGCCAACAGCGACCCGTTCGGCCCGAACGACGGCCAGAACTGGAGCGCCACGCCCGCGCTCTTCCTCGACCCGATCAGGGTCTTCTACCCGGACGCGGACTGGAACAAGGACAACCGGCTCGACGCCTCGTTCCTCAAGCTGGACACCTCGACGCTGAAGAGCGACCTCATCCTCGTCCGGTGCAACCTCTCCCTCACCGTCCAGCAGGACAACACGATCTACCCGTCGCCCGAGCAGCTGACGCTCTACTTCCCCCTGCGGCTGCACGACAGCAAGCTCGGCACGCCCGGCAAGGCGTTCCTCAAGAAGATCGACGACGAGCAGAACAGCCTCAACACCGGCCTGAACAAGCTCGTCGGCACGGCGAACCAGCTCACCAGCACGTTCGCGCAGATGTGCCAGCTCCAGAACATCATGAACATGCTCCAGACCCCCGGGCTGCAGATGCAGGCGATGGGTCTGCTCCTCATGCAGACCGGCGTCGGCCAGGGCCTCGCGAGCAGCGGCAACCAGCTCTGGAACATGATGTTCATGTCGAGCGCCACGTACTGGATGGGGAAGATGCCGAAGGCCTCGCCCACGAACCCGCTCAACGGCGCCACCTCCGCCGTGAAGGACGACTTCCAGAAGGCCACCCTGACGACGAAGAAGTTCTGCGACTACATCTACTGCGACGTCGCGAACAAGACCCAGGCGGCGGCCGAGGCGGCGCAGAAGAGCGGCGGCAACTGGCTCCTCGCCGGCGACCAGGGCTTCGCCAACGACCTGAACATCGGCAGCGAGATGCCCCCTGCCGCCCAGAAGATGGCCGGCGACTACTTCAGCAACCTCAACACGCCGGACGTGGGCGACAGCCTCATCATGTCCGTCGCTACGCAGTGCTGGAGCGGCGTCGTCTACAACCTGAACAAGTACCGGGAGATCGACTGCGGCTACCTCGAATGCCTCAAGGAGCAGGCGCTGGACGGCGCGTCGATCACGCCGTGCGAGCAAGCACGGGGGGTCAAGATGTGCCGCTTCGTCACCGGCGAGATCTTCGAGCTGCCCTACATCCGCGTCGTCAAGAACCTCGCGGCCAACATCAACCAGATCGTGCAGTCCCCCCTGACGCTGCTCGTCAACCAGCTCAACTCGGCGAGCTGCGCCGGCACGGACCAGACGCTCAACTGGAAAGGGTTCGGATGCCACCTCATGAAGACGCTCGCCATGCAGAAGGACTTCAGCAGCGTCACGAAGTACAACATGCTCTTCTCCTTCCCCTACCAGGCGGACCTCTGCCAGAAGGCGCTCTGCCAGGGCAGCGCGTGCGGCCGCACGACGAGCGGCTTCCTCGAGCAGCTCTCCCCCGCTTTCGGCTACACCGGCGACCAGTACCGGCAGCAATGGTTCGCGGAACATGAGAAGCAGGCGCGCGTCCAGGTCGCGGACGCGATGCTGAAGAGCCTCCCCGATCTTTCGAATTTCGTCGGACCAGTTGATCCTCACAGGACGATAGGAAATGTCGACCCTAAGGGTTGGCAGACCGACCCGCAGTTCCAGGCATATATGAAAGAAGTCGGTGTCGACACGAGCACGACCCAGGGAGCGGCCGACGCGACGAGCCTCTGGTCATCGCTGAACGACCTGACTCCCTATCCTGGAGGCGGCACCAGCGTCGGCCAGAACGGCCGGAACGTCCTCCGGTCGCAGTTCGTCGCCGGGCAACCCATCACCTCGGGCAGCCAGCTCGCCGGCCTCGCGAAGACCGGCACCGTGCCGGGCGCGAGCCTCCTCTCGACGAGCCAGCTGACGAACGACGCGATCGCCCAGAGCCTCGCGACGCTCAAGCAGACGCCGACGAGCAATCCCGTCTGCCAGCAGGGAACGACGTACAACAGCGTAGAGTGCGGGAAGCTCACTACTGCGTACAATACCGCCGCGGCGAACCTCTACAAGGACACGAAGTATGCTCCCACGGTCACGGGAGAGATATGCGAGTGTTCGGAACTCAACCTCGACGGCACCTGCCGCCACTG